>DAOUYY010000234.1 GCA_030665885.1 Fidelibacterota bacterium | reverse complement strand
AACTTATTTATTTCAATCCCCCAACTTGCCAAAGGCATCTGCCTATCGGCTGAAAAGTTGGAGGCTATTCAAATAACATTAAATATTATTTCTAGACTGCGAAACTTGAGTTATCTTAGATGATATAAACACACAAAATTTGGGGCCGGAAATTTAATTTATTGTCTTTTCACTTATTATCTGTAATTTCGTTTTCGGTGAAGATTTAAATAGGGAAATAACGATGAGCAATAATTCAAGACGGTTTGGCACTTTTGAGGGAGTTTTTACCCCGACGATACTCACAATTATCGGCGTGATAATGTACCTACGTCTGGGTTGGGTAGTCGGTAATGCGGGATTCGGGGGAGCTCTATTAATTATTTTACTTGCAAAACTCGTAACTGTTACTACGGGATTATCTATAGCGTCCCTTACCACCAATGTCAGAATTGGCGCAGGTGGATCCTATGCCATGATTTCACGTTCTTTAGGACTCGAAGTCGGTGGCGCTATCGGAATACCTCTCTATCTATCTCAATCTCTGGGTGGCGCACTGTATATTAGCGGTTTTACGGAAGCGTGGGTATCTATTTTTCCCGCTCACAGTCCACATTTGGTCTCAACTGTTGTTTTATTAGTATTGCTCGTGATCTCCCTAATCAGTGCGAAAGTGGCAATGAAAATCCAGTTTGTTATAATGGCGATAATTGTTGGTTCACTGATTTCTTTTTTCATGGGAAGGGGTGGCACAGAAACAAATATTGTACTCTGGGGAAATTTCACGAAAGCTCCATTCTGGGCTGTTTTTGCAATATTTTTCCCTGCAGTCACCGGAATTGAAGCAGGGGCAGCGATGTCAGGAGATGTCAAGGACCCAAGAAAGAATTTACCGGTTGGAATTCTTGCCGGCATAGGTGTCTCATTGGTTATATATATAGCTGTTGCTTTCTGGCTTGATAATCTTGCAACGCCTGAAGAGCTGGTAAGCAATTACACAATTATGATGGACATTTCACGATGGAGATTGATCATTATTGCAGCAATTTTTGGAGCGACACTCTCCTCAGCTCTAGGTAGCATCGTAGGGGGTCCTAGAACACTGATGGCATTAGGACAGGATAAAGTTCTCCCATTTTATAGAGTCTTTGCACGGAAGAGCAAAAAAGGCGAACCTCGATACTCGATTTTATTTACAGCAATAATTATAGAAGTGAGCCTGCTATTAGGTGATATAAATACGATAGCTCCTCTAATAACAATGTTTTTCCTTATAACTTATGGCACCATTAATATCGCCGTTGCTATCGAGAAAGGAATAGGAATACCTTCCTTTAGACCAACTTTTAAAATACCTATAATTGTTCCTATTATTGGCGGTCTCTGGAGCTTTATAGTTATGTTTTTAATAAATCCGGTTTTTGCATCTATAGCAATTATTTTAATTCTAATGTTTTACGTTGTACAGGTGAAGCGGAGACTTAGGGCCCCATGGGGCGATATACGCAGTGGTATTTTCAACGCAATTGCTGAGTGGGGAGCAAAAACATCTGCCAGAATGCCAAGGCATGCAAAAACATGGAAACCAAACCTGATGATTCCGATTGAAGACCCAAAGAGCTGGGGACATTTGATGGAATTTATAGGTGACGTTGTTTTTCCAAAAGGCACATTACGGTTGTTTTCGATCAAAATCGTTGAGCAGGGTGTTCAGAATAAAATTAGCGATCTGGCAGTAAGATTATTTAAAAAAGAAATTTCATATCAGCCATCACAAATAGAACGGTCTGTAGATGATTTAGAAAAGGAATTAAGTGAATTATCAAACCCAATTAAGGAAAAAGGAATTTTTACAGCAAATACAGTAATTGAATGCCAACATTTTATAGAGGGTATGAGCATAATCACCCAGATAATGAGGGGAATGTTTTTTCCACCGAATATCATTTTTCTAACCATGAGCGCTGATCCACAGAAGGATAAAAGACTGGAAGAAATGATTGCTATAGCTATTCGAGAAAAGCTCGGAATTTGCGTGCTGTTACACCACCCAAAGGGAGCATTTGGTAAAAATAAAGAGATAAATGTCTGGCTACGTTTTGGCAGTCCCAACAAGGATTTAGCGATCCTTACAGCACTCCAGCTACAGAGGAATTGGAATGGGCATATTCGACTCCTAACTGCTGTAAAGAGCAAAGATGAACAGCGGAAAGCGACAATAATTCTGAACAGAATAGCAGAGCGGGCTCGAATACCTTCAAAGTCAGAAATATCCGTCATAATCGGTGATTTTAAGGAAATTCTTCAAAAGGCTCCTCCTGCTGATTTGAATGTGTTTGGTGTATCAGATGACTTAAACTGTAACTTGATGCGTGAAATATCAACTCTGTCGGAAATTTCCTGCGTTTTCGTAAAAGATTCAGGTGAAGAAAGTATTCTTGCTTGAGTTTTTAAAACCATTTTTTACCGAGTCTGCGCTTAACCAGCGACTGACACTTGCCAAATTCGCTACATATACCTCAGCCCAGGCTTTCCAAGTTGAAGCGCTTATTAGAAGCAGTAGATATTGAAACTTAGTTTACACAAGTCTATTCGTCAGAAGTTCAAGGGGATCCGTACCGCTTAAACTACAAATTTGCATTTTAAATATAGAGAATCTTTCATCGCTTTCCATATGATTCCCAATTTCCCCATAAGTAAAAATTGGTACTATATCCATTGATTGTAAAACTCTATTTACTAAATCAACTAACATGCCTACCTCTTCAGATCTTAAAATCTTATAGATTTCATCCAAACAAAGCCCAATCATTTGTTCTTTACTTATATTTGGGTTTAATCCGTTTTTATTATGTGTAGGAATTGAATCAAGCGAAGTAATTGATTTCTGAATAGTCGAACCATTATCTAAAGAGAATTTTGCTTTCATTCTATTAGCAGAAATTTCAATGTAGTTCTTAGGATAGCAGCAATTCTTGTACTTTTTCCCACTACCACATGGACACGGAGAATTTTGCGATATACCTTTCATTTTAATATTTCTTTCTTTGACTTTATTTTTAAAAATAGATGATTCTAACAGCCTGCGATTCAGGCGCCGAAGGGCTTAGAGCTAATAACTATTGTTTGTAACTATATTCCCTCCTTGAGATAGTAATTTAGCTGAAAATTTACCTTTAAATTTCCCCAAATCTTTTTTCAACCATAAATCAATTAAATTAATTAAAACATAAAAATCAATTAAATTAATATCGTAAAAAAAGTTGCACAATCAAATCAGATATTTTATACGGGTAAAACATTATCCCAAAGGGTATGTCTTCGACACAGTATCAGAACCGTTAAGGAACTTTTGGGGCATAAAGTCAATAGCCGATTTTCAATGGTAAATAGACAATTGTCAATTTTCAATAACGCTGCTTGCTACAATATTTGCAACGAGACTTCTAAGGCGAATAACATTTCCATCAGGGATATGAACACGGTTTGTCAAAAGTATAACAAAGGTCTCAGATGTTGGGTCTATACAAATTGAGGTTCCGGTAAAACCCGTATGACCAAAGGAACTCACAGGAAAAATATCTCCCATA
>DAOUYY010000116.1 GCA_030665885.1 Fidelibacterota bacterium | reverse complement strand
TCTATAATGTAGGTTTTTTCGATAAATGGAAACTTGACTTATCCGGCAGTTGATGGATGAGTTAAGTTGATTTATTTCAATGAGCTAGAAAACTTAAGTCAAGTCAGCTAAAGCAAACTTAACTCAAGGTTTCATAGTTTATGTCAAAGAGATGTCTTTCCAAAGGAATCTTCGATTGACATAGACAGACACTAATTAGAAATTTGGGTCTGATTTCAATTTACTTAACTGGATACTCAGGAATAGGTGGTATCACTTTTTCCTCTGTCTTCAAGTCTTTAAGAATAACTTCAATTGCTTTATTTAACTGCTCATCTATTCCCCCGTATTCTTTTGCAGGATCATTATCTACATAAATGTCGGGCTCTACTCCATGTCCCTCTATAATCCATTTTTTGCCTTCAACATCATAGCGAGAAAATTCAGGTTTATTGAGATAACCGCCGTCAAGCAATGGAAGAGTGTTGCGGATTCCAACAACGCCACCCCATGTTCTTTTTCCTATTAATTTACCAAGTTTATACTTCTTAAACCTATATGAGAAGATATCACCGTCAGAAGCAGAGAACTCATCACAAAGACAAACCATAGGGCCATAAATCATAGAACCTGGTTCAGGCTCAGGTTTGGTGTTGCGTGCAAATGTGATCATAGCAATCTCACGACGCAATCGCTCAATCAGCATTGGCGAAACGTTACCACCTCCATTGCCGCGAACATCAATTATTAAACCCTTTTTCCTTATTTGTGGGTAGAAGTATTCAACAAATTCATTTAATCCTTCTGGACCCATATCTCGCACATGGATATAACCCACTTTACCATTTGTAGTTTTATTTACTTTTTCAATATTTTTCTGTACCCAATCGTAGTACAGCAATTCAGATTGATCGCAGATTGGTATTACAATTACTTTTTTACTACCCTTCTTTGTTGGTTTAGAGTTTACAGTTAATGTAATTTGCTTATCAGCTGTATTTAATAACAATTCATAAATATTATCTACCTTATTTGATAGTTTATTATCAATAGCAATAATATAGTCGCCCTCTTTTACATTAACTCCAATTTCAGTAAGTGGTGAACGTAGGGATTTTTTCCAATTTTGCCCGCGGAAAATTTTCTCTATTTTATAATATCCAGTCTTCGTATCTCGTTCCAATTTAGTACCAAGTAAACCGGTTTTAATTCTTTCTGGTTTTGGATAATCGCCGCCGCCGACATAAGTATGACCAACATTTAGTTCACCAATCAATTCTCCAATAACGTAAGTTAGGTCGGAACGATGGTTTACGTGTGTAACTAATGGCTCATACCTTCCTCGTAAACCTAACCAATCGACTCCATGCATATTTGGTGCATAGAAAAATTCTCGCATTTGGCGCCAGCACTCGTTATAAATTTGATTCCATTCTTCCTTTCTATTTAGATTGACTTCCATATTGGATAAATCCAGTGTTTTTTTCAATTCGATTTTCTCTTTTGGAAGATCAATTATCGCATATTTTTTATTTGAGTTTACAAGAATTTTCTTTTTATCAGCAGATATTTCATAGCCGTTTATCTGACCAAGTTCAGTCTCTTTTTGTTTTTTCAAATCATAAATTAAGAGCTGAGGTTTTTCATCCTTACTTCCTTTCCGATTGTAGTAGATTACGTCACCAACCCCACATAAATTGAAATAGCGTGAAGGTTGAATTGGAAGGTTAATAATTCTATTTTTTATTCCGTCAATATCTATTTTTAGTTTTATTTCTTCTTTTATTTCCTCTTTTTCTTTTTTCTTATCCCTCTTTTTCTTCGATTCTGTCTTGATTTCCACTTCATCATTTTTCGGTTCAAATGGAGACTTAATATCTTTTGATAAAGTTACAAGATATATTCTGGACATATCCTGATAGGCATAATTCCATTCTGCCCGACTGTAGATTGGTTTAAAATCACGGTTTGATACGAAGAAAAGATATTTCCCGTCAGAACTAAACACAGGATCAGCTGAAGAATACCAACCTTCAGTAACCTCGAAAGATTTTTTCTTTTCAAGCGAGTATAAATATACTTTATCCATTACATCGAGTTCTGTTTTAGAATATGTAATCCATTTGCTATCAGGAGACCATGAGTAATCGTTGAACTCCCAGGCATCGGATTTATCCACTTCAGTAATTATCCCACTTTGGATATCTACATATCTTAATCGAAGCCTCTTGTCAGCCCAAAGAATTTTTTTACTATCGGGAGACCAATAGAGTGTATATTTATAGGTTTCAGCTCCTTTGGTTATTTGCTTTTCAGAGGAGCTTCCATCTTGAGATTTGATGTATATTTCATCTTCACCTGTGGCGTCAGAGATATAGGCAATCCATTTACCATTTGGGGACCACTTGGAATTCCGTTCATGGGTTCCGGGACTGTTTGTCAAATTTCGAGTAATACCGTGTTCTGCAGGAACTGTAAAAACATCTCCACGTGCTCCAAATAGAGCACGCTTGCCGTCGGGTGATATTTCATAATTTGTTATGTTTTTACTTACATTAATTATTCCACCTCTCCCATTATTCATATCGTCTTTAATATAAATTTTAACTTTTTCGTAATTTTCTGTCGATAGGTCAAAACGGTAAATATAACCACCATTTTCAAAAACTATTGCTCTTTTACCAGGAGAGGGAAATTTGATGTCAAAATCAGTGAAATTAGTCAACTTCCTGGTTTCTTTTGTATCAAGATTATATACAAATAGATTCATACGTTTGTTTTCATCTCTGTCTGAAAGGAAATAAATCTTATCACCACTCCACATCGGAATAATATCCTGAGCGGAATTATTGGTGATATTTTTGATTTTTCTAGTTTTAAAATCGTAAATCCAGATTTCATCTGCCATACCGCCGCGATAGCGTTTCCATGTGCGGAATTCGCGAAAAATACGGTTGTATGCCAATTTTTTATCATCAGGCGAAAATGAGCAGAAACCACCGCGTGGAAGAGGAAGCTCCTCGGGCATATCGCCCTCAATTGAAACTGAATACAATTGTCCGTTAAAAGGATTGAATGAGCGCATACGGGAGCGGAATATAATTTCTCTGCCATTATTTTTCCAGGTCATGACAATGTTGTTTGGACCCATTCTATCGGAAACATCATCACGTCCAAGCGTTGCTGTGTACGTTAGACGTACCGGAACTCCACCCTGTGCAGACATTAAATAAACTTCAGTATTTCCATCATATTGGCCTGTGAATGCGATATATTTCCCGTCAGGTGAAAAACGTGCAAACATTTCATAACCTTCATGACTTGTTAACTTACGTGCTATACCACCCTTACTAGAAACAGTGTAAAGATCACCTGCATAGGTAAAAACAATTCTGTTTTCATAAATAGCAGGAAACCTCAAAAGACGTGCCTCAGCTGAAAATGCTATACTGACGCCTACGAAGAAAAAAAATGTAAGAATCTTAAAAGTTCGTTTCATTTCTCCTCCAGATTTTTCCAAACTTAGTTATCATCGTAAGATTATTTGATAATAATTGATTTCACATTATTAATTTAGAAAATATTAATTACAAAAGAAAAAGATTGACATCTAAAAAGTTTGGGATGAAATTAAACTACAATGCCAAAAAGAATTAAGATAGAAGAGTAGAGCAAACATGATTTCTAAAAGCGATTCTGAGTTAACCTTTAAAAAGTCTATGAATCTGCAAGTTAGAACGCGTGAAATAGATATGTTCAAGCTTCAGTCACCAATTGCTGAAGTTGTAAAAAGAACCATTCGTTTTCCGCTTGGTAAAGCCGAAGGTATAAAGATGGACGAACCGTTTTTTGTGGGCGAATGGATGGAATTGAATGATGGTAAAATCCGCTTTGAAAAGTCTGGGTTTGTGCGCGTGGGCACAGTTTCGGATAACAGAACATCTACTGGACAACTTTCTTCGGCATGGGTTATCAAAAAAGGCGATTGGGTTCGTGGAATGATGATTATTGAACATCCAAGATTAGGAATTGATATTGCTGTGAAGCCGAGATGGTTTAATATGAATATTAAAGAAGGGAGTATTTTTCAAAGAAAATTATAAAGGTAATGGAGAAGTTAAAAAAGTATTCATATCTCGCAAATTAATCCTACTTAATATTGTAGAGGAGTAGAGGAAATGATTGTGCATAAGAACTCAAATATCTTCATCTTAGGAATGTTTCTTTTATTGAATTTTACCTCCGTTTTTGCACAGATTCCGGAGTGGGCAAAGACAAATCAACATAAAAAGTATCCTTCTTCAAATTTTTTCCTGGGTGTTGGAATTGCAGATAACAAAACAGAAGCAATTGAGCTTGCAAGAGCGGATGTTGCTAAACAGATAAGGGTTAAGATTGAGTCGGAACTTGAAACAATTGAATCAGAGTTTCATGAGGGAGATAAGGGATATATAACTTCTGAAGTTAAGTCACAAACCAAATCTGTAGTGTCAGAAACGATTGCAGGGATTGAGATAGTAAAAGTAAAAAAGTCAAAAGGAAAATATTATGTACTTGCTGTGCTCAATAAGTTAAAATATTTATCGAGCCTCGAATTTGAGATGGGAGAAATTTTAAGCGAAACTGAACAGCTGGTAGGAAGTGCTCGAAAGCTTTCTTCAGAGGGAAGGATATTTACAGCTGTAGAAAATTATATTGATGCGCAAAATGGCATTCCGGAGTTCTATACAAAAGGTGCGCTTTACACTGCTTTATCCGGGAAAAAGTACCCTGTAATGGAGCAGTTCACCGGACCAGGGATTTTGGCAGAGATGCGTGATCTATTTTCTCATATTGAATTAAAAAGTGTTTCGGGTGATGATCAAAAAGGTAAATCGGGTACTGTTTTATCTATGCCATTAAAAGTAAGAGTTTTTTACGAATCTGAGATTGGAGAAAAGATTGGTGTAGATAGATTCCCTGTTTTAGCGAAATATGATAATGGAGAGTTGATTGCTAGAAAAAAGACCGATTCAGATGGTTTAGCTGAATTCAGGGTTGTTGCCGTTCCAACTGATGATATTGGCAAAAATGGTGCAGTAGTTGTCTCTTTGAATTTGGTAAAGCTACCAGATGTGTTCAAAGATTTGATTTCTAAATTGGAGATACTTATTCATTATTCTGTTGAAATCGAATCCCTTGATTTTTTTATTCATATTGTTGACAAAAGCGGGAGCAGATACAAAAATATCGAGGATAAATTTGCCAGTTTGGTTAGTGAAAATGGTTACTCGGTTTCTGATGACGCCCCTTTTGTTATAGAGGGTAATGTTGCTGTTTTTAATGAAAAAGAAATAGATTCTCCAATGGGTAAACAGTTTTATGTTGAATCTGTTGTAAACCTCAGTATCATTGATCGTTCTGATGGTAAAACGATAGCCTCTTTTAAAGCGAAGGGAAAAGGACTGAATGGGAGATCTCGCCAGTTAGCAGTAGAAAAGTCTCACAAGAATTTAAAAATCTCAAAGAAAAAATTTGCTGCCTTTTTACAAATTGCAGCTAATTGATAGAAAATGTATATTATGATTGGAAACAAATGCAAAACAGAAGGAGAAAAGTTATGAAGAAAGTTTTAATCTTAGTGATGTTGATTCCGCTGGCATCGATGCTCGTAAATTGTGGTGGCGGAAAACCAAAAGCCAAAATGCAGGATATTCCTGAGTGGTATCTGAGTCCTCCACTGGCAGAGGATGTACTCTATGAAGCCGGCGATGCCGCCAAGATGAGTATGGCTCTTGCTAAAGAAGCTGCCGACGCTCGCGCCAGAGACGGAATTGCACGGACTATCGAGGTAAAAGTCTCCAACATGTTGAAGAATTTTATGCAGCAAAGTGGAATGGGAGAGGATGCTGAGGCTCTGGAATTCACATCATCTGTTAGCAAGCAAGTGGCTAATACAGTACTTCGCGGTTGTCGTATTACCAAGAGAGAGATAAAAACCGAAGGAAGTCAGTATCATGCTTATTCTTTGGCGGAATATAACTTGAATTCATTAATCCAGGAAACATTGAACGAAGCAAGAAAGCAGAAAGCGCTCTACAACGAGGCAAAAGCTAACTTAAGTTTTGATGATCTTGAAAAAGAGATTGATAAACTGGAAGCTGTAGGAGAGTAAAAAGAGTACTTAAATGCCTGCCCGTCACAATACTTTGGGATGGGTAGGCTTTTCCTTTCTTTGCCATTCTGAATAAACCTCGAAGTCAACCAAACTTAAGTTAAGTCACCAAAAGATTGAGAATTATTGAAGTTAGTCTAAATATCAAATCAAGGATTGACTAATTGAAGTGATTTTATAAGACTTGACTCAAGTTTGGTTCATGTTTTGAAAGCATAGATATGAAAAGAAAAAGTATTGTAATTCTTGCAATAGTTTTGTTTCAATTCTGTGGACATTTCCCGATAGGGGATCTTTCGGAGGCTTCATGCCAGACGTTAATCCCTTCCTGGTTTGAAGAACTCCCTGAAGCTCCAGCCGGTATAATGCTTTCTGTCGGTTACTCAGGCAAGTATCAAGATATTGCCCTGGCTAAGAAGGTAGCGATAAACCAGGCTTTGAAGAACATGTCGAAGCAAAAACAGATTCAATTGATATTTGAAGTTGAAGAGTTAGCAGACGGACGACTCAGGCTTTTAAATCCTACCTTTGAACAATTTTATGAGGAAACAATTCTGATTCAGGTAAAAAATAATTTCAGCGTTGTTGATTCTTTATTAACTGAGGACGGATATTTTGTTCTGTTAGCATATCCTTCGAGAAAAGAATTGTCATTTGATTTACCGAAGCAAAAAGCCTGGGGATCTCAACCGAAGTGGATAAAACAACTGCCTGTATCAAAGGAATTTGAGTACGGAATTGGAATGGTTGGAAAATATTCTTCATGGGTAAGAGCCTGGAAAGATGCCGATGAATATGCAAGATTTGACCTGGGGAAAAATATTAGACTTGAGGCAGAATCCATACATGCTGTTCAAAGGGATGATCGATTTATAATAGAGTCAAAAATCATAAGGCAGTCGTACGACATGTCACTCCATAACTCTGCAATAGTTTCCCGCTGGTATGACAGTGCCAATAATATCTACTATTCACTTTGCCGAATGCAAAAGCCAATCTCAGACTGAGCATTGAGAAGAATAAATGGGTTTTGGAAAATTCAAAAACGACTTGACTGAAAACAATATGAAATAAGCAAATAGTTCCATTTCTTCTGATTGAAAAGAAAAAGATTGACATCTAATTAGAAATAAAGATATATTATTAAATGCTTCGGAGAAAAATAATAGTCTTTTTTACAGAAACAAGGCAACTTGCTCAATTTCTGTAAAGAATGAGAGGTATCTACTTTCTTTCAGTTTTTTATGATTGTATTAAATTTTCTTAACTAAAAACATCTTATACGGAGGGAAAAATGAAAAAGGTTATGCAAATTATTCTCATAATCATATTGACCGTTGTAGTTGTTTTTCCACAACAAGGCAAGTACCAAAGAAAATCGGTTAGTTCAGTAGAATCTGTATGGTTCAAATCAGACGCTTTGCAGAAAGGTATAAAATTTGATTATGAGTTTTTTGACAAAATTGTGGATTTCTACATTGAAGTGGAACGTTTTGATTACAATGTACTGCCTGAAAATCTCCTGACTGACTTCCATAAACAGGCAAACGAGCTAGAGACAATTACTTCTGATAAACTTGGAGAATTGTTGGAAAATACTATTGGAAAGAAAATCTTAGAAATCCTGAATTCACCTGATGTTAAAAAGAATCGAGGCTTAATGTTGAAAGATGAATCAGCCTTTCAATCATTTGCCGCAACTAAGGCGAAATCATTAGGACTTACTGAAAATGAACTCGCTA
>DAOUYY010000251.1 GCA_030665885.1 Fidelibacterota bacterium | reverse complement strand
GTAAAAGAGCATACTCTGAAAGCCATTGAGTTAGCCCCAGATGAACCCGCTAACTATCACGTCATGGGTCGCTGGCATTTTGCCTTATCTGAGCTTAGCTGGATTGAAAGACAAATTGCCGCTGTAATATATGCTACTCCACCAAAAGCATCATTTGAAGAAGCAGAAAAGTTCTTCTTAAAAGCACGGAAACTTGAGTATGATGACATTCGACATGTTCTGTGGCTAGGAAAAACATACATCGAACTCGATAAAGAAGATCAGGCAAAGAAGATGCTTGAAGCTACTCTCAAAATGAAGGCTGAAAGTGATTCAGATAGGGCAATGCAAAATGAAGCAAGAGAGCTGCTGAAAAAACTATAGTAAAATATTGCCTTTAAAATGAAGGTGTTCAAAACTTTATTTAAAATAATTGGACTGGTTGTCTTTATAGGGTTAGTGTTATACTTCTTCAAAGACTCTATCCTGAGACTCCTGGATTTACATGACCATAAGAGCAAAGAACCGACAGAGCCAAAAGCTGAATAAAACATAGCCCGGAACACGGATACTTTTGACTTATATTTTTAATGGCTGAGCTGCAACATATCTAAAAGACTCCCATGAAATTTGAAAGTTTTATAACCATCTATTTTACGATATTGTGTGTATAATGTAAGGAGAACAAATAAAAAATAAATCATTAATCCTATGTCTGTCCCTTTCTTATTTCCAATACTGCTTTATTTTTTCTGTTATCGAACTCTCTACCAGGTTAATACAATTACTCAATGACATTCACACCATGTATATAAACACTAAAAAATTTATCTACTCTCTATTATTCTTAAAAAAGAGGTCAATCGTGAAAAAGTTAAACTTGCTTTCAATATTTTTTCTCACTTTCCTAATTACAACAACACAATTATTTAGTAAAGGAAAAAACATGAATTTAAACCTCATGCCTGTACCTGCTCAAATTACACTAACAGGTGAAAAATTCAGGCTAACTGATTCTTTCACACTCGCTGTAAAAGGAGAAGCTGGTGACAGACTATACAAAGGCTCAACGCGTGTATTAAGAAGACTCGCCGGTCGTACGGGGCTATTTTTCCCTCAAGATTTTATTACAAAAGAAAGCTGTAGCGACACCGCTGACTTTATTATTAAAACCAATCGTGAGGGACGTGTGGCATTACACGAAGATGAAACTTACCAATTAACAATTACAAAAGATAAAATTGAGATTGCTGCTGAAACAGACATTGGTGCTCTTAGAGGATTAGAAACATTTCTGCAACTATTAAGTGTTGACGATAAAGGATACTATTTCCCTACCATTAAAATTGATGACTATCCTCGTTTCCCCTGGAGAGGACTGCTTATAGATGTTAGCCGCCATTTCATGCCCGTGAATGTAATTAAACGCAATTTAGATGGATTGGCAGCTGTTAAAATGAATGTTTTGCACTGGCATCTTGCTGACGATCAGGGTTTTCGTGTCGAATGTAAAACTTTCCCAAAACTGCACGAAAAAGGTTCTGATGGTTTCTACTATACTCAAGAACAGATCAAAGATATAGTAGCTTATGCAGATGACCGAGGAATAAGAGTAATTCCAGAGTTCGATGTTCCCGCACATGCTACCAGCTGGCTTGTCGGGTATCCTGAACTTGGAAGCGCCCCTGGTCCTTACACAGTAGAGAGAAATTGGGGAATTAAAGACCCTACTTTGGACCCCACACGTGAAACAACCTACGAATTTCTTGACAAATTCTTTGAAGAAATGGCAGACCTATTTCCAGACGAATATATGCACATCGGGGGAGATGAAAACAATGGTAATCATTGGAATGCCAATGAAAGCATTCAAGCATATATGAAAGAAAATAACATTCCCGATAATCATACACTTCAAAGTCACTTTAATCAACGCATTTTACAAATACTTACAAAACATGGTAAAAAAATGATAGGTTGGGACGAAATTTTCCACCCGGATTTACCTAAAAATATTGTTATCCATTCATGGAGAGGACAGGAATCACTCGTTGAATCAGCGAAACAGGGCTACAATGGTATATTATCAAACGGATACTACATTGATTTGATCCAACCGGCATTCTATCATTACCTGAATGATCCAATCCCTGAGGATTCACCACTGACAGAATCGGAAAAGAAAAATATTCTCGGTGGAGAAGCAACTTCATGGGGCGAGCTGATAACCTATGAGACGGTTGATTCCCGTATCTGGCCGCGTACCGCAGTAATAGCCGAACGCCTCTGGTCTCCACAAAATGTTAAAGATGTTGAAGATATGTACCACCGTTTGGAGGTTGTCAGTTTTCACCTTGAAGAATTAGGATTAACCCATATTAAAAACTATGAAATGATGCTTCGGCGGCTAACTAACAATACAGATGTCACAGCTTTGAGAAATCTGGTTGATGTAATCGAGCAGGTAAAGAAATACGCACGCCATTTCCAAGGTATAAAATATACTTCTTATTCTCCTTATACCAGGATTGTTGATGCGGCAAGACCGGAATCAATGAAAGCCCGCCGATTCAACAAACTTGTAGATGAACTAATAGCAAATAAAAAAAATGCTTCTACTGATGAAATCAAGTCAATGCTTAATCTCTGGAAAAATAACCACAAGGAATTAGTCAATACTATTAAAGTTTCCCCTGTTATTAAAGAAATCGAAACTCTCTCCGAAGATTTAGCTGCAATCTCAGGAATCGGACTAAAATCGATTAATTATATTACTTCAGGCAAGAAATCATCAAAGAGATGGGTGAAAAAAAGCATGAAAATGCTGGAGAAATCTAAAGAGCCAAGAGGACAGATAGAATTAATGGTAATTTCCGGTATTGAAAAATTAGTCAGAGTAGCAGGCAAGGATTAAAAAAGCCCATTTTCAACGAAGCGGAACGGAGTCAAATTAGTTTTAAATGCTTAACTGACGAAATCCCATTGTACAATAACCGACCCAGTGGTGTAAGTTGCTTGGGGCTGTACTACACAAACCGAGGTTACGAATAGGTAACTCCCCAAGG
>DAOUYY010000070.1 GCA_030665885.1 Fidelibacterota bacterium | reverse complement strand
AGTTTATGATTACCAGAGAGAATAACCGCCGTCAGCTACAATAACGCTTCCCGTAAAATAGCTTGAAGCCTGGGAAGCCAGAAACACGAATATGCCTTTTAATTCAGAAGGATCCGCTATTCTCTTCTGCGCAGCAAAAGAAGCCCATTGGTCTAAATACTTTTTATCTGCTTTTTTCAGAAGAGGTGTATTCATATAACCCGGACAAACTGTATTTACGCGCACATTATATGGTGCCCATTCAAATGCCAAACATTTAGTCAATTGAACAACGCCCGCTTTTGAACTATTATAATGGCACTGCTTCTGGGGATAATTAGCTAAAAAAGCAGATATTGAAGATACATTAATTATACTTCCTTTCTTCTGCTTAATCATTTTTCTTCCAACCCACTTGTTATATAGAAAAACTCCGTTGAGGTTGACATCCATTACTTCCTTCCATTTTTCAAATTCCATTTCTTCTGCAGGAATCCAGCTCACAATTCCCGCATTGCAAACAAGGATGTCAATTTTACCGAACTTAGCCATCACCGTATGGACTGCTTTTTTGACATCCTCTTCTTTAGTTACATCTCCTTCTATGGCAATGGCTTTCCTTCCAAGTTTTTCAATTTCTGCAGCAGTTTCCTCTCCTTCTTTTGCCAGTCTATCAACTACAGCTACATCTGCCCCAGCCTCTGCCAAACCTATAGCTATTTCTCTACCAAGACCTCGACCTGCACCAGTTACAATTGCCTTTTCCCCATCCAGCTTAAACAAAGATAAAATACCCATAATATTTCCTCCTTATATTTTTTTACAAATAACAAGCCAAGCAAAGTGTTAATAGCAACTATATATGAGTCTATAGCTTAAATTATGCAAGTCACTTGTTAAGACCGCCTCTCAATTATAGCTTTCTCTGCTTCGTCAAAGAGGTGAATATACTCCGGTTGAAAATCCATCCAGCAAGTCTCTTCTCGTTTAAATCTCTTTCCTCCGGCAGGAATAACTACTTTAATTCGTATCTTGTTAATATCATCAAGTTCCACTGTCAGAATATCGTTATCACCTTGAAATTCAACTATTTTAACCAAACCAGACATTATAGACTTCTTCCCGCCGTGTTCAACCACTCCTATCTGTTGTGGCCTAATCCCCATTGTAATTTCAGAACCGACATATTTAGGGTTAACTGCTCCACTGAATCCAAAGATTTTTTTGCCTTCACTCGTCTGCAAAGAAACGTTATCAGGTGATTCTACCGTACATTTAATAAAATTCATTCCCGGTTCACCTACAAAAAAAGCAACAAATTTATTTACCGGATTATTATAAATATCATCAACTGTACCAATTTGCTGCAATTCTCCATAATTTAAAATTAGAATCCTGTCGCATAAAGAAATCGCCTCTGCCTGATCATGAGTAACATAGATCGTAGTATTGCCCAGTTCTTCATGAATACTGCGAATATGTGCTCTTATCTCCGCTCTAATACGCTGATCCATATGAGACAGTGGTTCATCAAGAAGAGTTAAATTTGGTTTTCTAATAAGTGCCCTTGCCAGTGAAACTCTTTGTTGATAACCTCCTGCCAATTCTGCAGGTCTTTTTTTTAATATAGATGCCAAATTAAGAGCTTCAGCAATATCTTTTACCCTTTTATCCACATCTTTATTACTTATTCCTTTAGCTCTGAGCGGAAATGCAATATTTTCATAAACACTCAAACGATAGTATAGAGCATAGGACTCAAATGCCAAAGCAATGTTTCTTTTAGCAGGTCCTAATTGATTAACCTTTTTACCATCAAATAAAACTTCTCCCTTGCTAATTTCCTCCAATCCGGCAAGCATACGTAATGTTGAACTCTTGCCTCCACCGGAAGGACCAAGTATCGCAAGAAATTCCTTGTCATTACATGTAAAAGTCAAATCTTTGATCCCAATAACATTACCATTATAAATTTTCCAAATATTCTTACAATCAACTCTACTCATATTCACCTCACCTAAGATTTAGAAATTTTCATAGTATTTTCATAGAAAAATATCCGATCTTGTTTAAAATTAAGCCATAATAAATCTGAGATTTTCAACCTTCTAAAATCAGCATCTTCGCCAACCCTTACATGAAGAAAAGTATTTTCCAGTTCAAAGGAAATCACAGAACTTTCTGCTTCGTGTACAACTGCATATACCGGGAGCTGGAAAGAATTCTCAGACAATTTTTGCATGCCAGGTTTTATATCCTCACATCTTATACCTAACCTGACATTAAGTTTATTATCTTCCAATCTTGCAACTTTTTCTGCAGATTTTGCCAGTTCATTTTTAATTGTAATCTTAAAATATTCACCAGCTTTAAATAAAATCTTGCCATCTTCTTTTATAAGCTCACCATCTATCATATTCATTGGTGGCTCTCCAACGAGCCTGCCCACAAAGTCTACTTTTGGTGTATAATATATTTCCTCAGGTGTACCAATCTGGTCAAACT
This sequence comes from Fidelibacterota bacterium, assembly GCA_030665885.1. Classification (GTDB taxonomy): domain Bacteria; phylum Fidelibacterota; class UBA2242; order UBA2242; family UBA2242; genus BS750m-G69. The sequence goes on along the minus strand of DAOUYY010000070.1, from coordinate 8,163 downwards.
TTCCCTTCCTAAGTACCATCATTCTATCTGATAGAGCCAGAGCTTCTCTGAAATTGTGTGTAACATATATCATCGTAATTCCATATTTAACTGCAAATTCTTTGAGAAGAGTTTGTGTCAAAAACTTCAATTTAGCATCAAGGTGAGCTATAGGTTCATCAAGCAAATAAACTTGTGGTTTCCTAATAAGAGCTCTCGCCAGTGAAACTCTTTGCTTTTGCCCACCGCTTAGAGCCTGCGGTCTTCTGTCCAACAATTCTTCGATACCTAAAAAACTAGCAACTTCAACAACTCTTTTTCTTTCTTCTTCCCTGCTAAGATTTAATTTCCATTTAGGCGCCCTTAATGGAAACGCAATATTTTCATACACTGAAAAATGTGAATAAAGGTTGTAAGTCTCAAAAGCCATAGAAACATTTCTTTCATGAGGAGGAAGATTGTTTACCAATATGTCATTAAAGAATATTTTACCCGAAGTTACCGGTTCAATACCTGCTATCATTTTTAAAATTGTGGATTTTCCGGCTCCCGTTGGTCCAAGAATTGAAAAGAATTCTCCCTCTTTTCCCGTAAAACTTAAATCATCAATAGCCAGATTCCGCCCATAATATTTGGTTACATTCTCAAATCTAACTTCTGCCATCTTCTATTACTCCTCCTTATGGTCTTCTCTTGGTCGTGGACCAAATTTGAAAGTTACAAAAGCAAGTACTGTAGCAATTATTGCGCCTATCCAGACAGAAAAATTCGGGAATAATCCAATCCATAAAAAATTTACTCCAATCCAGACCATTATTGCCCAGAACAACCAGTTTCCGGTTGTCATTCGTGGTAACATAATATTACAACACCTCCACCTATGTATAATTTTTTGATGACAATCTTATATAAACAAAAAATTAAATTGCCATACTAACTAACCTTTTACAGCACCAAATGTAAGCCCTCTGATTATATATCGTTGCATGACCCAGGCAACAATCAGAATAGGCAATATTGCAATTGCAACTCCTGCTGCCATAGTTCCGTATTGAACTTCAATAGAACCCCAGAAGGATGATATTAGTACTGTCATTGGTCTAGCTATATCTCTTGTAAAAAGAAAAGCAAATAAAAATTCATTCCAAGACCATATCATGCAAAATGCTGATGTAATTGCTATTCCAGGCAAAACCAATGGAAACACAATTCTTCTCAAAATATCAATACGTCCATAACCATCAATTAAAGCTGCTTGTTCCAATTCAACAGGAACATCTTTAAAAAAGCCATATAATAAAAATGTTGCGAAAGAAACATTAAAATACATATGTAGCAAAATCAGACCAATATGGGTATCTAACAAGCCTATATTACGAAACAAAAGAAAAAAAGGCAAAGCTGCAACTACTCCAGGGAACATCCTCGTAGAAATAGTCACAAAAAGCAGGTGTCCCCCACCTGTATCCCAGCGAGCAAAGGAATAAGCTGCTGGTAAAGAAATAACCATTACCAATATGGTACTGACTACACTAATAATAATTGTATTAAATAACGAAGCAAAAAACGGGTATTCAGTAAACAAACGTTTAAAATTTTCCAAAGTAGGAGTAAACAATATTTGTTTGCTTAAACTCCCCGAGAATATATCGCTGGCGGATTTGAATGCAGTAAGATAAATCCATAACAGCGGTCCCAAAACCACAATTAAAACTATTATTGTCACTATCCAGAATCCGATTTCTTCATTAGTTATTTTTTTCTTTATCATTTTTCATCTCCTATCTTGTTATTTATCCGTATTTAAAGCTTTAATCAATTGTCGGAACAAAATTGCGCTAATTATAATTGTTAAGTATAGACTCATTATCGCCAGTGTTGAACCATAACCAACATCAAAATATACAAACGTAGTTCTGTAAACCATCCAATCCAACAGCTCGGTCCCCACACCACCGCGGGTTGTACCATATAAAGGATCAAACAATCTTACTAACCACATTGTCCTTAAAAGCACAATGATTATAATTAGTGGACTTAACATAGGAAAAGAAAGCCTCTTAAAAGTGTACCAGCCCGTTGCACCATCTACTCTGGCAGCTTCAAAAACATCTTTTGGAAGGCTCTTTAAGCCTGATAATAGTACAAGGGCTGAAAATGGAAACCACTGCCATATTGTTATCCCACAGATTGTATATAATGCCATTTGGAGAGACCACCATTTTATTCTTCCGATACCAATAGTTACAAATATTTGATTTATAAAACCAATATTGTATTCAAGCAGAAAATTCCATACTAATGATAAAATCAGAGGTGCTACAAGCAGAGGCAAAAGAACAAGCCCTCTAACTAAATTCATACCTTTAAAGTCTCTATTCCACAATACAGCCAGCCCCAATCCAATCAATAACTCAAAAAATATACAAATGACAGCAACCTGAGCAGTTCGGCTAAAGGGTATCCAAAAACTTCTATCACGTAACATGTATTTATAATTTTCGAAAGCAATAAAAGCAGAATCACCTGACACACCACCCTGAAGAAATGAATTGTAAATACAATAAATAAGTGGATAGAACATAAAAACTAAAAGTACTATTAACAAAGGAGCAATTAATATCCATTTAAAATATTTTTCATTAGAAAGATTTTCCCAGATTGAAGGCTTTCGTCCTAATCCATATGTACTAATTGCCGTTGCATTATTTTTCGCATTCGACATATTACCTGTTTCCTCCTTTTATTTCGAACAACTCTCATCCTCCAAAACCAATACACAAACCATTAAATAAAAGAAGCACCCACTCTGAGATGGGTGCTTCTTAAACTGATTTTTTACTCCTCTACTCTTATTGGTGCATCTTTATCAAATTTTGAAGTCAATTCTACGGTTTGTCTAATCAATTCTTTTATACACTTTTCAGGTGTCAATTCACCACTAGCACCTTTAGCAAGAACGTTCATCTGCATTTCGTATACTTTACCTTCTGCAGAGGAATTGGAATAATAAACCTCTTGTACAAACTCTAAAAATTGTGGATCCTGCCAGCTTGACAATAAGTAATCCACAAGGATGCCGAAAGGATATATATTCTCGTCGTTTTTCCATACAGGATCGGCTAATACATCCATTCTGGTAGTTAACTGGCCGCCTTCTTTCATAACAACTTCCTGGCATTCATAAGAACCAATATATCTCATAAACCAATAAGCTGCTTCTGGATTCTTGGCTGCTTTAGTCACTGCAAAACCCCATGCGCCTGTAAATGGTTTGTTGCCAATGGTTGGATATATACCCAGTTTGGCATCAGGATCATTTGGTACAACACTTTCCTGTAATATGCTATTAGTCCATACAAAACAGTTGGAAAACATAGTAGGCTGAATAATTGCTCGGCCTTGGCCTTGATCCGCAACTACAAAGTCAAAGTTAGCGGTTAGACAACCAGGAGAAGCAAACTTCAACAATTCAACATATTCTTTCATTGCTTGTAGCAATGCGTCCTGGTCTGCTTTAGTAATCACATACTCCGTTACTTTACCGGAATCATCTCTCATAACTGTTACATAATCTTGATTTTTACCCCAGAGATAGCTGGTAAATTCATCGTTAATCTGATATGCACCAGCCATCATAGAAACACCAAAGATATCGTTCTCCAGCGTTTTGCCTTTAAGCATTTCGCCTTTCTTCCTGGTAAAGAATTCAGCCTGATCACGCAACTCTACGTAATTAGTAGCTGCTTTTAAATCATAACCATATTTAACCTTGAAGTCAGCCTGTTCTGTCGGATCGTCAAATACATCCTGTCTGATAAACATTCCCATATGGTAGGTGTAAAATGGAACATGGAAAAACCCTTTAGAATTTTCAGTAGCAAGAACAACAGCTGAATGCCATTTCATATCACTTTCCAATGCAGCTACTCCACCTGGATCATACTGTTCAGCTAATTCTCTCATATCATACAAATATGGATACCATTCGTTTGACCAGCCGTTTGAAACATATGCTACATCGTATACACCGGTACCAGCTACCAGTTCTAAGTTCTCCTTGGAATAAACTACAGGTGAAGCTACTCTTTCAACATTAACCTTTACACCTGTTTTTTCCGTGAATTTCTTAACATAAGGAACTATTTTATCAAATGTTGCTCCTGTTTCAACTATTGTGTTTATAGCTGTTTTATCATTTATCTCAGGAATGTCTTCCAGACTAAATTTCTTTTCTTCAGTGGTGGCAGCACTTGCGAGGACAACTACAATCGATACACAAAATATTGCTATCGCTAACAACAATAATCCTTTTCTCATTTTTTTTTCTCCTCATTTTTTTTAATAAAATTTTACGAAATTGAAAATATTTCTAAAAAATCACCTCCTTATTTTTCTTATTACTGAACTACTAGAAGGTATCTTTTTATTCCTCAAATTTCTAATTTTTAGCTTTCTATTTAATCACTCTGACACTCCCACCTTTCATTACATTCTCAGTATCCTGATGCATGTAGTTCAGTTCCTGTCGTCCAAAAATCCATGACACAAAGCAGAGTAGATAACTGAAAGCTCTATCGCTTCTTCAGGCTTTTTACCTTTAATAATACTGTGTATTAGGTATTAGTTGAAGTAAAATTATCCCCCCTACCCGTTCTATTAGTTATCTCAAGATTGTCGTATTTTTTGAGCCATAAAACCCATCCGTATATAGATGCCAGTAATTTAATAACCCAGTTTTTACATCTCGCAAAGACTAGTTCCCACAACTTCAATACCCGAATAGACAATGATTAATTAAATTTATTCTTTAAAATTATAGTAGTTATCCTCAGGACCAACATAAAGTACATTGTTTTTACATCTCAAATACTCCATTAAACCAACAGTCCCACCTTCTCTACCAATACCGCTCATTTTATTTCCACCATAGGATGCTTCAATTTTTGACATTACATTTGTATTTAACCAAACGATACCAGCGTTTAATTCCTTTGCTGCCTTGTATAATTTTCTTGAATCTTCGCTCCAGATAGTAGCCCCTAGTGCATACACTGAATCATTTGCTAATTTTATCGCTTCTTCGAATGTTTTGTACTTCATTACTGTACAAACTGGGCCAAATATTTCTTCTTGCACACATTCCATAGAATTATTATTAACTTCAAGAACAGTTGGTCTATAAAAATAACCTTTATCGAAAGGTGGGGTCATTGCCCTCTCTCCACCACAGAGTAATTTTGCTCCATCTTTTATTGCTCTCTTTACATATCCATCAACAACATTAAATTGATTTTCATTAATCAATGAACCCATTTGAGTTGATTGATCCATAATATTTCCAATTTTTATAGAATTACATCTTTGTGCTAGCTTTCCTATAAAATCATCATAAATATCTTCATGAGCATATAATCTTGTTGATGCACAGCATACTTCACCTTGCATAAAACAGAAGCCTATAATTAAAGAGTTAACTGCCTGGCTTACTTTACAATCAGGCTCTGCTATAAATGGGCCTTTACCTCCCAATTCTAAAATAACCTTCTTTAAGTTTGTTTCGGCTGAAGCCTGCATACATCTTTTCCCCACTGCTGTAGAGCCAGTAAATGAAATCATGTCAATACCGGGATGAACCAACATTGCTTCCCCGGTTATACTTCCAGTACCTGATACTATATTAAGTACTCCTTTGGGATATCCTGCTTCGAGGAAAATCTCGCCAAGCATAGTACCTGTAATAGGAGCCAGAGATGAAGCTTTAAGTACAACAGTATTACCTGCTGATATTGCCGGACATATAGTTCTTGTAGCAATATGTATTGGAAAATTCCAAGGAATAATGGACCCAACTACTCCATACGGTTCCCATGTTTCATAACATAATGCTGCATCATTTTTAATTGGAACTTGATCCCCTCTAATCTGACGAGCTTTATTTGAAAAATATTCCATTGCCATGAAAGAATACGGTAAATCTATATTCTCTGTTTCAAAAATAGGCTTACCCACATCTTTAGCTTCCCACTCAGCAAGTTCCTTATGTCTTCTTTTCATAATATCTAATGCTTTCATCATCAGATTTGCCCTTGTATCTCCATCTGTATTTTTCCATCCAGGGGCTGCTGCCTTCGCAGCTTTTACTGCCTTATCAACATCTTTTTTACCTGCTAAAGCTAACTCTGCTAATTCTTCTCCAGTAGAAGGGTTGTAGGTTATAAAAGTCTTTCCGTCATACGAATCTATCCACTCATTATTAATAAATAACTTAAATTTTTTCATTTTTTTTCTCCTCTTCTTTTATTTTTTGATCGAATTGACTTACTGAATTACAATCGGTATATCCATAAGATGTGCAAATTCTTTTACCTCTGAAACTATGTCTCCATAAACAATTCCATTATGATGAGGAACACCATTGAATAATAGAGATTCAATAAATCGCATGTTACCGTTATTCATTTTGATAGTTAGGTTGCTCCCTTTAAGATACTCATCATTATCTACTACTTTTCCAAGACCAACATGCAGGGTATATTTACCCCTTATAGAATTTAATCTGCAAACAGTTGCTACACCACTTCTGAGAGATGAAGTTTCTGAAAGCCCTCCAAAAACCCTCTCAATTTTGGGCTTTTTATCTGAAAGATTAAAGGGACCGTTTCCACAATGCCAAAAAAGCAGTGCTTCCTTGTCTTCAAGGTAATTAACCAAATCAGCTATCCAGGGAGTTGTCTGTGTCATGGCATATTCCATCATAAGAGTCATAGCCCCATTAACGTCACATTCACAGGAAGCCATGATTCCCTCAGCATTCATTCTTCCATTTGCAGGGCATATTGGAGTTTTATCCTGATCTCTTAATTCGGGCCAACAATCTGGAGCATAAGATTGCAAATTTCTTTCCTGGGCTACCTTTTTTACTGCAAGATATACCCTTGAAATCCCCCTTGATTCTGTAATATTCTCATTGCTTATATCAAAGATATCCTGCTGAGTTTTCATGTCTTCATCTATTTCTTTATCTGTTATGTTCTTTATAATGTTTGTAAAAGAGTACATGGAAACTTTTGTAATTGTTGTTCCAAATTTTTTCTTAATAGCAAGTTCATCAAAATCTGAAATCTCAAAACCATCAGGTCTCATACCTATTACACCAATTGTTGCTTCTTTAAGGTAGGAAATTGCTCTTACCGCATTTACAAATACCTTTACTTTGTCCTTAACTGACTGTCTTTTTATATCACTGCCGTATACAAAGCTGAATTTTTGGCCAAAATTTGCAAATATGCTACCTTGTGGCATTACACCAACCATCGAACCTGTAAAATTATGCTTTCTGATTGCGAATTCTTCTATACCCCAGATAAGATATGGTACTTCAAGATTTCTTACAATCTCAGCTGTTACTTCACCTGTGCTGAATGTACCGTTATAAATAACTACTGCGTCAACATTTTTTGCTTTAAAAAGTTTCCATGCAGCGTTTGACATAGATCTTGAGTTGACTGACGGAGCAGATTCAACTATGGTCACCCCCATTTCTTTTTGAAGAAAATTTTTTGCATCTTCTGCAAACTTGATTGCATTATTGAGATCTTTCTCTTCAAGAAAATCCAGAGTTAAATTTACAAAACCAAATTTCAGTTTTTTAAATTTTGTACCCATGATTCCTCCTTTTTTCTATTTAAAATTTACTTAAAGCAATATTTGACATAGATCTTGAGTTGACTGACGGAGCAGATTCAACTACGGTCACCCCCATTTCTTTTTGAAGAAAATTTTTTGCATCTTCTGCAAACTTGATTGCATTATTGAGATCTTTCTCTTCAAGAAAATCCAGAGTTAAATTTACAAAAGCAAATTTCAGTTTTTTAAATTCTGTACCCATGATTCCTCCTCTAAATTATTTCTTTATTTAATTTAATTTTAGAGAAGGTGATTTTTAAGTTAAAATAGATCTTGTAAATCTCGTGCAATATAATGCTCTCATTTTTAATATTAACTATTTTTCCTTTAATGCATAACGCACAAATATCTTTTTTTATTCTTACCTTCTTCAACTATAAAGAAAAGAAATTATATTGAAACTTTTACTGTGTGCCTTTTAAATTCATCCAAGCAAGAACCCTGCCATGATATAGCACTACCCTCTCAAGATCAACGGACAACCCTAACGCTTGC
>DAOUYY010000081.1 GCA_030665885.1 Fidelibacterota bacterium | reverse complement strand
TATTGGATCGGATTACCTGGCATTCTGCTGGGAATTGTTTTAATTCTACTGTATGTTATTCTGATGAAAAGGACAAGAGAGAACAAAATCATCGTTTCGATTCTTAAGAAGCTGACGAATAGGGAATGATTCACAAATATTGACTCGTTACGCCGATTATTCGGGGTGTTCTGTGTCGTAGACATCTCCATGTGATAACGGGATTTATCCGGAAACTTTGTTTCTTAAATCATGTGCATAATGTTGATATTATAAACGTAGTTTCTTATCCAATTGTCCCGATCCGTTGGGACAATTTCGGAACGATTGAAGTAAAAACGAACCGCCTGGTTCGTTGTCGAACAGGACTGTTCGACTCTACTATTTTCTCGTTGAAAGACCGTGTTTTGTGTCCTAGATATCCCCATGTGATAACGAAATTTCTCCGAAAACTTTATTTCTTAAATTGTGTGCATAATGTTGATATTAGAAACTTAGTTTCTTATCCAATTACATTCCGAAACACAATTTCGGGACGAGTAGAAATAAGTTACTTACCTCCATATAAGTCATCCCACCACTCCGGCTGTTCTTTAAGCCATTTATCAAACCACGCCATTATAGATTTCGTCCATTGGCTGCGTTTGTTGTAATCAAGGATGAAGTGATTCTCCCCATCAAACTGGATAAGTTCAACTTCTCTACCAAGTAGTTTGAGTGCAGTATAGAGTTGGATACTTTCGCCGGGCGGAACATTCGTATCTGCCATACCGTGAGTTAGCAAAATTGGTGTATTGATCTTGTCAGCATTAAAGAGTGCACTTTGATTGATAAAATACTCCTTTTTATTCCAGGGAAAACTATTTGCATTAGCGACAGCGCCATATTCATAGCCCCAATATCCTTCTCCCCAATAACTTGCAATCGAGCTTATACCTGCATGAGATACAGCCGCAGAAAATATATCCGTCTTAGTTAATAACAATTCCGTCGTAAATCCGCCGTAAGATGCTCCAATGCAACCTACGTGACTTTTGTCAATGAATGGGTGTGCCGCAAGGAACTTTTTAGTTCCGTCAATGATCTCATTCACTACAATAGTTCCCCACTCATTCACATGTAGCGCTGAAAATTCCTGCCCAAAGCCGGTTGCACCACTGGGCTGCATCACGTAAACGACATAACCCTGAGCTGAGTAGAGATTCTTGGGATAGCGTCCATCGAAATCGCGTGTGACAGGGCTTGTACCTCCATAGTAGTAGACAATGCATGGATACTTTTTCTTTGGATCAAAATTGGGTGGGTAGTAGATACGACCCTCAATCTCAAAATTGCGTTCATTCTTGAATGTCCACCGCTCAATTTTACTTAAAACAACGTCTTTATAATCTTTCTTGCCGGGATCAACCAGAAGGCGGGATCGTTTCTTTTTCAAATCCATAATATAGGCTTTATAAGGTACCGCAGCGCTTGAACCGTAATAAATGGCAACGGCTTTGTTATTTGCAATATCCAGACGACGCATTACTTCGACTTCGCTTTTAATTAAATTGAACCGTTTTTTCTTGAGATCATACCTATAGAGATTCCCGTAGGAACGCTCAGTAACTCGAAAATAGATAGCGTTCTCTGTTTTGCTCCAGATAGCCTGATTAATTTGTGGATCGAAATCTCGTGTAATTGGTTCAATGCTCCCGGTTTTGAAATCGTAAATATATGCTTGTGTATCGTAATCATTTGGAATTGTTCCTTTCCCGAAGGTCACGGAGGACTCCTTTGGAGGATCCTTTCGGACAGGAACATTTACTCCAATATCACCAAACATGCTTGGAGCGCCAATTACCAGCAGCTTTTTCCCATCTGGCGACCATTGTACAAAACCACCCCATTTACTTATCCAGAGTGAATCCAATTTCAAGGTAGCAAGATTGAGAATATAGAACTGAGTTTTTGAAAAGGGCCTCTCCTCATAATTTGAGAGCAGACGGCTGAATATGATTTTTTTGCCATCAGGACTTACTGAATTTAGATCAGTAGAAATTTCTCCTACTGTTAAACGTCGTCTGGTTCCTTGTGCTACATTCACCATATACAAAAAGTTTCTGTTCCTCAAATATGGTTGTCTATCTTCCATCCCTTTTAAGCGATGTACACCGTTTTTGTCCTCAGGTGCTTTTTCTATTACACTATAAATTATGAATGAACCATCAGGCGCCCAGGAATAACTACCAAAATCCTTGATGTTTTCCAGCAGCGCTGTTGTAGTACCTTTGTCGAGGTCAACTATCCAAAGAGTATATTTTTCTTCCTTGTTACTTGTATAGGAGAATTTTTTACCTACGGGTGACCATTTAATATTTGAAATACTCATACCACCACGATAAGTTTGTATTAGACTACCATCAGAAACTTTTCGCAATTCAAGCCATGACTCTTTATCGTTATCTGGTGGAGTATAATGAGTCATTGCAGTTGCTACAATATCCCCATCTGGCGAAATAGAAATATTTGAGATTACAGGTGTGTATAATAGATGTTTCATGTTCATGACGTGCCTTGGTGAAGTGCTGATTTGTAGAGCATCTTTTGGGAAGTCTTCGCTCAATTTCAGAGTAGTGCTGATGTTCCAGGGCATGTTATTTTTCGGATCATGCAGTGATTTAATAAGGAGAATATGTTTCCCTGTTTCCAATTGGATTTCATGGGAGATATTGCTTTGTTTATCTTGATCATCATTTTCTTTAAGTGTATCAGAACTTGTTTTGGAATTGAGGAACTCACCATCAAGATAAACCTGGAATAGGTGTGCTCCACTAATTTCCAGATTAGCCTTTGTCCAGCGCTTCGCATTTATATAACTTGCCAGATAGTTGATTTCAGGGATATTTTCACTTTCGCTTAAGAAAGTAATAGTATTTCTTGAATCTGCTGTCACTTTTTCCCATTGGAGGTCTAAGTCGGGTCTCCATCCAAAGTTTTCGCCTCTTGCCGGTAATAAATTTTTAATATTAGCTTGATCGAATTTGAGAATGTCTTCAAGGGTGAATGTCTTGCCTTCTATGTTTTCATCTTCATTGAATACAGGCAATGGTTGCGGTATTGTGCCAGATAATAACCACGATGAAATGGGAATTTCCTGCTTCTGTTCAGCGTCATCCTTAGAATGACCCATGCTAACGTAAGAGCAAACAAATACTAAAATGAGTATGTATCTAAACACATAACGTGAAAAAATTGTTTTCATTTTTCCTCCAGATTCATTTTAAGAGAATTTATTATAGCGGCTATTAACATACATTAAATCTAATAAAGAAAAAAATAGCTTCCAATAATATGAAGAAGACCTGCACTGGGAATATCCCGCTAAAAAAATGTTTACCATTTAAAATTCATTATTAATACATTGTTGTGTTGATAAAAGAGGAGGAAACAGTGAAGAAGCGAATCAGTAAAAAGTTTGCTACAGGTATTACTCTTGTTGTGTTAGGTGTAATTTTTTTCGTACTGCAGTTTGCTGAGGGATACAGCGAAGCATTAATGTTTTTCTTGTTTGGCGCTGGATTTCTAATAGCTTACTTTTATAAGAAGAAATACGGTTTTCTAATTCCAGGCTGCTTATTGTTGGGGCTTGGACTGGGAACAGTTTTTGGACGTTCTGGTAATCTTGAGTCAATCGGTCTTGGTATCGGTTTCGTAGTAATTTATGTAATTGCTTATCTATATGAGAAAAAATCTCATTGGTGGCCTTTGATCCCAGGAGTTATACTAATTTTTACAGGTATTGGAAAAGAGAGTGATTTATTTTCGAAGGGTTGGCCGCTCATCCTGGTGTTTATTGGTATTTTTATTATTATTCGTGAGTTTAAGGTCAGTAAAAAAAGCAAATCCGACGAGCAGATAGAATCAGAGAAAAAGTCGTAGGTAATTGTCCTGAATTATTAACTTATTGGTAATAGTTCACCACTGAAGGACACGGAATATCACAGAAAAGATATAAAATGATCAAGTTGCTATATGAAGATTTAACCTATAAAATAATAGGAGCAGCAAGGGAAGTATATAAAGAACTTGGTCCAGGTTTTCTGGAATCGGTTTATGAAGATGCCTTGTGTTACGAACTTGATTTAATGGGTATATCTTACCAAAGACAGTTAGAATTAGATGTTCATTATAAAAATGTTGTATTTGATCGCAAATTTCGAGCTGATCTTCTTGTTGAAAAGAGAATTCTCGTAGAAAACAAAGCTATGAAAAAGATAACAAGTCAGGATGAAGCACAATTAATTAATTACTTAAAAACAACACGATTAAGAGTAGGGTTATTGTTTAATTTTGGTGCTGAGAAATTCGAAATGATGAGAAGAATATTTTGACAATTCAGTGTAACTCCCTGCCTGACTGCGTCGGCAGGCAGGCGTGAAAATCAGTGGTGAACTATTACACCTATTGTAATTTTTAGTTTCTCCATTAAAGCCATAGCTGTCTATCGAGACTCCTGTACTGAATTGCTTCGCTTAAGTGCTCTGGTCTTATTTCTGTCATACCGGCAAGATCTGCGATTGTTCTGGATACTTTTAAAATTCTATCGTAAGCCCTTGCGCTCAGCCCGAGTTTTGTAATTGCAGTTCTAAGAAGAGATTCCCCTGCTTCATCAATCTGGCAATATTTTTTTATCAGCTTGGTTTCCATATGCGCATTGGCATAAACTCCTTTGAGTTCTTTAAACCGGTTTGTTTGAATTTCTCTTGCATTTTGAACGCGTTCACGAATGGACTTGGAAGTCTCACTCGGAGATTTACTTGCAAGATCTGAGAATCTGACAGCGGGAACTTCAATATGAATATCAATTCTATCAAGTAGTGGCCCTGAGATTCTGGACATATATTTTTGTATCTGTGATTGGGAACAGGTACATTCGTTATTAGGATCGGTAGAATATCCACAAGGACATGGGTTCATTGCAGCTACCAGCATAAAGGAAGATGGATAAGTAAGTGACATTTGTGCTCGTGAGATTGTGACAGTACCATTTTCCAGAGGTTGGCGCAAAACTTCCAGAACATTCTTTTTGAATTCAGGAAATTCATCAAGAAAGAGAACCCCGTGATTGCTTAAACTAACTTCTCCTGGTCGAGGGATTTTTCCTCCACCAACAAGTGCAGCGTCAGAAATTGTATGATGAGGCGAACGGAATGGCCGCGTAGCAATAATTCCCTGACCGGAAGGAATAAGACCTGCAACAGAGTGGATTTTTGTGGTTTCAAGCGCCTCTTCGAGAGTAAGATTCGGTAAAATTGATGGAAACCGCTTGGCAAGCATTGTTTTTCCGGAACCGGGAGGACCAATCATAATCAGATTATGTCCACCAGCCGCGGATACCTCAAGTGACCGTTTTACATTTTCCTGTCCTTTAACGTCAGAAAAGTCCAACTGGTAGCGTCGATGCTCTTCAAAAAGAGCCTGAACATCAATATGAAATGGTTCTGGTGAATAATCATCATTTAAGAAATCTATTGTTTCCCGAAGTGATTTCACTCCAATGATTGAGAGCTCACCAGTTATCGCAGCTTCTCTGGCATTTTCAACGGGAAGAATTATTCCCTTAATTCCGGAATCCTTGACAGAAACTGAAATTGGCAATGTGCCTTTAATACCGCGTAATGCCCCATCGAGGGAAAGCTCTCCCAGCATAATATAATCCTTCAATTTGTCTTTTGGGACAAGATTGGCTGCACATAAAATCCCGATAGCAATAGGCAAATCAAAAGCACTACCCTCTTTTTTGATATCTGCGGGAGCGAGGTTCACAACGATTTTATTGCTTGGGATATAATAACCCATATTTTTTACCGCTGCCCAAACCCGTTCTTTGCTTTCACGTACTGCTCCCTCGGGTAATCCGACAGTTATAAAACGAGGAAGCTCTGCACGACTTAAATTACATTCAACATTAACAATATAAGCGTCAATTCCTAATACCGCAGCGCTTTTAACAAGTGAAAATTTTGACATGCCATTCTCTATAGTTTACATACTTGAAAATTTTGTTTCATTCGCTAAAAAATTTAATGCAGAGTAAGTTTTATTACAATGTTAAAATAGAAACAACGGCTTTATTGGAAAAGGTGATAAATTCACAAGTTGTGTCATTTACCCGAAGTCATTTTAATTATTGAAACGTAAAAAAATCTGTGGTTTGTTACTTCTCAGGCTAAAGTTATTAGAAGTTCTACTTTATGTCTTCTATAAATGTATTCGATTCAAATTGAGATATTTCATTAGATATTTTTCTACAAATATTATCACGATATGATTTTGCTGCTAATTTAATTGCATTTGTAATAGCTTTTGCTTTTGATCGTCCATGTGCTTTTATAACAACATTCTGAAATCCTAATAAAGGAGCTCCTCCGTATTCTGAATAATCGGTAAGCTGTTTCAAGGTTCTAATACCACCTGATAGGGCAATCAGTCCCAATCTCCATATAAACCTATGTTTAAATGCATATCTTCCCAGGTGAGACATTGTTTCCGCAATTCCTTCTATAGTTTTCATAACTATATTTCCAACGTATCCCTCCGTGACAACAACATCCGCAAGCCCTTTCATTACATCATCGCCCTCGATATTACCCACAAAATTAACATTCGGAAGCCCATCAAGTATTTTATAAACTCGTGAAAGCATATCCCCGCCTTTATAAGATTCTTTACCAATATTTAGTAGAGCAACCGTAGGATCAGGAATACCTTTTATATCAGATGCATAAATCATTCCCATTAAAGCGAATTGAACCATGTCTTCTGTGTTACAGTGTATATTAGCTCCTACATCTAAAAGTAAGGCAAAATGGTCATTCCTTTTTTGGGCATTCTGAGTCGGATAAACCGCAGCTATCGCTGTTTTTCGTACACCAACTATTCGAGGAACATATTGTGAAGCTGATAAAACGTACGCCCCTGTATTTCCCGCTGATACTAATCCTTGAACGGTGCCCTCTCTGCAGAGTTTAGCCGCTAAAATCATTGAAGCCTTAGGTTTCTTTTTGATAACCTGTTGAGGAATATCCTCGTTAGTTATGAATTCATCAGTATGGATAATTTCTATCTGGTTAGCATTATACTCTGTCTCATTCAATAAATTAAGAATGCGGATTTTATCTCCTACAAGTATAACATGAGCAGTTGATTCCAATGTAGCTTGAGCTGCACCCAGTACGGGTTCTGTTGGCGCCAAATCTCCACCCATAGCGTCTACCGCAATAGTAGTTATTGGTAAATTTTCATCTGGTAAATTATTCATGATACACCCTTTAATATAAAAACCGTTTTTTTAATAACCAGGATTTCCCCAGTGATTGTAGGGTACAATTAAAATAGCGGTACAATTTAGGGCACATTTTTCAATTCGCCAATTATTGCTGGTACAACTTCAAAAAGATCACCAACAATACCGTAATCTGCAACTTTAAAGATTGGTGCTTCAGTATCATTATTTATGGCAACAATGTATTTTGCAGAAGAAATACCTGCTATGTGCTGAATGGCGCCGGAAATGCCGCATGCAATATAGAGATCGGGTGAAACAGTTTTGCCGGTTTGTCCAACCTGGTCTTTCTGAGGTCTCCATCCGGCATCTACAGCAGATCTACTTGCCCCTACCGCAGCTCCAAGAAGATCAGCCAGTTCTTCAAGAATGGAGAATTTTTCAGAACCACCTATTCCTCTACCACCGGCAACAATGATATCCGCCTCTGTAAGATCAGGGCGTTTGCTTTCAGCTGATACAATTTCTTTTATAATGGTAAGAAAATCATTGGGAGACAATTCAATTTCAACCTCTGTAATATTTGGTGAAACCGGCTTTTCAGTAATAGAAAATGTATTGGGTCTTAATGAAATAACAGCAGGTTTATTTGAAAAAGAGACTTTTGCAACTGCTTTTCCTGAATATACCGGTCTATGGCAAATGATTTCTCCATCACTGATTTCGACTTTTGTGCAATCTGATGCCGCACTAACTCCAAGCCGAGCAGCAACGGATGGCATTAGATCTTTTCCCATTGAGGAAAATGGGAATAGAACTACATCGGGATTTTTATTCTTTATTATTGAGGAAACCACCCGGGAATAAGCAGAAGGTACAAACTTGTCAAGACGTTCGTCGTCAGCAACCAGAATATTACTTGCTCCGAATTTCCCTAATTCTTTTGAAATATTTTTTATGTTGTAGCCAACAATTACTGCCGTTAGTTTTCCATTTGATTCATCGGTGAGAGAACGTCCTACTGAGACAACTTCATATGCGGTTTTTTTAAGTTTTCCCTCTCTCTGTTCAGCAAAAACCAATATGTCCATCATTGTTCCTTTACAATAATTTCTTGTTATAGGTAGGTATTTTCAGTCCTGCCGGTTGGCGGGTTAATAATAAGTTAAAGCTTTTCAGAACTGTTTTTCCGTTAAAAGATGGATGCCCACGGCATACAGTTTTTACAATTTTAAAAATTAAGTATAGATACTTCTCTTTTCCCAAGGGGATCCTTTCGGACAATTCTTTTTTCTCATCAGAGATCCCGTTGGGATAAGTGGACTCATTCATTATGTTCTATCTGTTATTGAGAATACAGTATTCATTTTCATAAAACTTTGGCTTCTTCTTTTAATAGCTTTATAAGTTCCGAAACCGCTTCCGGTCCTTCGCCGACTATCTTTCCTTCATTTCTTGGAGGTGGATATTCCATACTGAGTATTTCTATTCCACCCTGATTTAACATTATTTCTTTTCTCTTAATCTCTTTTTTCTTCGCTTTCATTATATCTCTTAGAGAGGGATAGCGTGGTTTATTCAAGCCTTTTTCAGCGGTTAATAGGCATGGTAAAGAACATTCAAGAATTTCCTTCGCTCCTTCTACATCCCTGCTCGCTGCAACTTTTTTATCAGATACAGAAATCTCGTTAACCATTGAAATACAGGGAATATTTAGGATCTGAGCAACCAATCCTCCAACCAGGTGACTATCAGTATCGGAAGACTGCTTCCCACATAGGATAATGTCAAATGAAATATTTTTTATTTCATTAGCTAAAGCCTGCGCCACAACAAGTGAATCTGCCATTCTACTGTTTTGAGCAACAAGATGAATGGCATTATCAGCACCACAAGCAAGACATCTTTTAATTGTGGATGTTGCATTATCATCACCGAGACAGATTGCAGTTACTTCGCCGCCAAGTTTTTCTTTTAATTGGGCAGCTGCCTCAAGTGCATATTCATCATGGGGATTGGTATCAAATTTTATCATGGATTCGTCAATTGAAACACCATCAGATAGAATTTTTATCCTTGTTTCAGAATCAGGTACATTTTTCACACAGACTACGATATTCACTATCAAATTCTCCCTGTTTTAAAATGGTTTATCACATATTTTGAAAGATGAAATTAATTCTTCCTTTTTCGATTTTCATAACTATTTTACTTCCCTCTTCTCCTTACTGCCTACTGCTTACTTCTTACTTCTCTAACTTCCACTAATCATCATTTCTTTAATTAAAAAAGTTGGAGCATTAGTTGAATCTCTAAAAGTTAAATTATTTCCTATCATCTCTATTGATTTCATCATGTCGAGCATATTGCCGGCAACTGTGAATTCCTGTACCGGATAGGTTAATTTACCATTTTCAATCCATATTCCCTCTGCACCGCGTGAATAGTCACCTGTAACATAATTTACACCAACCCAGTGCACGCTTGTAATATAAAGTCCTTCTTTTACGGATTTTATTATTTCTTCAGGTGGGACATTACCATTTTGCATATAGAAGTTAGTTGTGCTTGGGCTTGGACCTGAACTATTGCCACGGCTAGCACTTCCTGTAGGTGGGTGTTTGAGTTTTTTTGCTGAATAGCAATCGCATAAATATGTTTTTAAAATACCATGATCGAGAACAACATTTTTTCTACTTGGCAGACCTTCACCATCGAATCGCCTTG
>DAOUYY010000024.1 GCA_030665885.1 Fidelibacterota bacterium | reverse complement strand
AAATGCGGTTTCTTTGAACCATGTTATTCCCCGACCTCTACCTGACTGAAGGAAGAAACTATGAGACGGGCTCTAAGCCCAGAGATCCTACCTTCTCTTCTGTCAATATACAAAATTGGAGGCTTAATCATTACACTCTTTTTTGTTTTATTTATTCTATCCTTTTCCATCTCTTTTAATATATAAGAGACCCCTTTGGGGCGGTGAATAAATTTTTACTAATATTTCTTTTATTTTTTTGTGTACTTTCCAAATATCTCCTGCACCTAAAGTAAATATCATATCACCTGGTTTTGTATGTTTTTTTATTAAAGTTGGAAGTGTATCTCTATCTCCATAGTAAACTTCTCTGTGACCCAATTTTCTAGCAGCATTAGCAATTAATTTTCCTGAAATGCCTTTAATAGGTTTTTCCCGAGCAGGGAAAACATCTAAAACGATAATAACGTCTGCCTCTTGAAGAGCTTCTCCAAATTCATTGTAAAAGTCACGTGTCCTGGTAAAGAGATGTGGCTGAAAAATTGCAATTATTCTTCTGTTCCATCCATCTTTAGCAGCTCTTAGAGTAGCTTTAATATCAGTGGGATGATGAGCGTAATCATCCACAAGCATATAATTATCGGTTTCACTGATAATTTCAAATCTTCGTTTAACTCCTCTGAATTTGCTGAGACTTGAGGCAATAGTTTTAAAAGGTATATCGAACTCAAGCCCAAGTGTGATAGCTGCTAACGCATTTTTTATATTGTGAATACCTGGTACAGATAGATGTACTTGACCAATATCTTTGCCGTGAGATTTAACCTTGAAGTAACTATTATAGCCTTGTAGATTAATATCTTCGGCGTATATATCGGCATCAGGAGAAATGCCGTATGTATTCACCTTCTTGTCCAATTCAGGAAGGATTTTCCGAATACCGGGTTCATCGATACAGGCTGTAATTGTTCCATAAAATGGGATTGAGTTTGCGAACTGAATGAAAGTGTTCTCAATATCTTCAAGAGATGAATAGCAGTCAAGATGCTCTGCTTCAACTGTTGTGATAATTGTTTGTGTTGGAGTAAGTTCTAGAAAAGACCGATCGAATTCATCAGCTTCAACAATGATTATATCACCATTACCGGGTTTAACTGTACTTTCTGTGCTTTTGTCTATTCCTCCTGCGATTATGACTGGATCCCTTTTGCCCTCACTGAAAATATGCCCAACCATTAAGGTAGTTGTGGTTTTACCATGTGTTCCACCAACAGCTATGCTGATTGGCTTTAATTTAATCATTTCACCAAGCATTTCCGCACGACGTATAATGGGAATCTTTTTTTTCGAAGCAGCGATAATCTCTTGGTTATCTGATTTAATAGCTGATGAATAAATTAATGCATCACAATCAATTACATTTTTCTTGCTATGACCGATGGTTATCTTAGCACCGAGTTTTGTTAATCGATCAGTATTTGCTGATACCTGTATATCAGAACCTGATATCTGAAAATCCCAGTTAATCAAAAGTTCAGCGATACCACACATACCAATACCGCCAATTCCAACCAGATGTATTTTTTTAATTTTCCCAAACATATTTTTGTAAAAATTCCATTATATCGTTAATAATTAATTTGGCTGAGTCAGGCTTAGCCAGAGCAGTTACTTTTTCGGACATTTCCAGTAGCTGTTTATTATTATTTATCAGTGATGTTAGAGTTTTTTCAAGTAAATTTGATTGAAGGTCTTTCTGAAGTATTACTACCGTAGCGCCTTTTTTTTCCAAAATACGAGCATTTACTTCTTGATGATTGCCAGCAGCTGTAGGAAGTGGAATAAGAATAGAAGGTTTTTTATAAAGGCTTAATTCAGCGAGAGTCAAAGCACCGGAACGACTGATAACGATATCAGCTGCCGAATAAGCAATGCCCATTTCGTGGATGAAAGGTGTTATATGAGTCAGTGGATTATCTCCAAATAAAGTTTTGATATTTTTGTAATCTCTTTGACCTGTTTGCCAGATGAACTGACAATCTCTTATTTTAAGAAAAGACTCAAGGTGTTCAATCCAGTAATTGTTAATTGCATGCGAACCCTGACTTCCACCAAAAATGAATACAGTCGTTAATTCTGGATTGAGGTCGAAGAATCGAAGTGCTTGATTTTTATCTGTTGTCTTAAGTGAAAGGCGAATAGGAATGCCGTAACAAATTGTATTATCTATGTAATCTTTAGTATCTTCAAAAGAAATATATATTTTTTCAGCGTGTTTTGCCAATAAGCGGGTGGTTACACCGGGAGAAACATTTTGTTCATGAATAAAAAATGGGATTTTCATTAGCGATGCCACATAAAGAGGGGGACCAGAGGCATAGCCACCGGTTCCTATTGCAATTTGCGGCTTAAAGGTTTTTAATATCATCAATGACTGGAAAAAACTTACAATTAGTTTTAAAGGAAATAGCAAATTTGCTATAATATCTTGAAAAGTTAAGCCCCTTTGATAACCTCTGATCCAGGTTGTACGGAAAAGATAATCTGAATTTGCTAAGATTTTAGATTCTAAACCTCGTTTAGTACCTATAAAAAGTATTTCGATTGATCCCATATTTTTAAATCTGGATTTCAATTCTTCAATTAGGGCTATAGCAGGGAATAGGTGTCCCCCTGTTCCACCACCGGTAAAAAGTACTTTTAGTGAAGATTCCTTATGCATTATCTATGACCAGTAAAAAGGTTGTTCTTTTAGTTGAGATTGCTTTGAAATGTTTAAGATAATACCTGCGCATGCCAGATTATATATCATGGATGAGCCTCCATAGCTGAGAAAGGGGAGGGGAAGACCGGTAACTGGAAAAATTCCACATACTACTCCGATATTAATAATAACATATAGAAACATACTTGTAGATAATCCGATCCCCAATAAGTTTCCAAAAATATCCGGTGCTTTAAGAGAAATCTGAATTCCTCTAAGGAAGATCAAGAGGAAAAGAATTAAAAGTATAGTAATACCTATAAAGCCTAATTCTTCTCCAGCAACTGAAAAAACAAAATCAGTATGTGGATCGGGTAAGAAAAGATTTTTTTCTACACTATCTGCAAGACCACGTCCCCAGAACCCACCATTTCCCAATGTTATTAACGATTGGTTGATTTGATAGCTGGTTCCCTGAATGTCTTTATCTGGATTAAAAAGAGTTAAAATTCGGTTTATTTTGTATGGAGAACGAATAATCGCTATAACAGATGTTATGGCAATTAAACCAAATAAGTAAGAGAGATGAAGTAATTTCATTCCACCAATTGTTAGTAGAGTTATCCCTAAAAGCGCAATTACAGTACCTGTGCTGAAATCCGGTTCAATAATAACAAGTAGTACGGTAGTGAGCATTACTAATGCAGGAGGAAGAAATCCACCTTTGAGATCATGGAGATCCTTTTGATGCCGGTCGATGAATGATGAGAGATAGATAATAATAGCAAATTTGGCGAATTCTGATGGTTGTGCATTAAAAGGTCCGATGGAAAGCCAACGAGCAGTTGAATGAGTATTAGTGATTTTATTATGAATCAGAGAAGTAATTAAAAGGATTATTCCTAATAATGCTATCCAGAAAGCGACTGACTTTAACCGCTGGTAGTTTAACATCAGGAAAAATGCTCCAATAATTAATCCTGCGATAATTCTTATCAAATGACCACGCATATAAAAACCTGGATCATTGAACCTGGCTACTGCAAGGGCGGAACTCGCACTGTACTGAATTACGAAACCTAAGCCAACTAAAAGTATTGTTATAATCAAGTAAGGTTGGTCCATAGCTCTGTAGTGATTATTAGTCATTCAATTTTTCCTTGAGCCAAAGATAAAACTGTCTCTTTAAAAACCTTCCCTCGATGCTCAAAATTGTCGAACATATCAAAGCTGGCACAGGCTGGTGAAAGGAGGACTATTTCACCTGGATTGGAAAGTTTGTTCGCCATTAGTGTAGCCTCTTCGAGTGAAGAAGCGTCATGTAGTGGGATGATTCCATCAAGGACTTTGCGAATCTTTGGAGCTGATAGACCTATTAGTATCGCTTCCTTAACTTGGCTTTTAATAGCTGGGATCAATAGGGAGAAATCCAAGTCTTTATCCTTGCCTCCGAGAATTATAATTACTGGTTTTTGGAAACTTTTTAAGGCGTATATAACGGAATCTACATTGGTGGCTTTTGAGTCGTTGTAATAATCTACATCGTTAATAGAAGTAATATATTCGAGACGATGTTCAATTCCTTTAAAATGTTTTAAGACATTTCTAAGATGGTTGACGGGTATTTTGAATTTTATTGCAACAGTAAGTGCAGCGAGTATATTGTAAAGATTATGTTCGCCGAGTAGTAAAAGTTCAGAACGGTCTATTAATTTTTGTCCATTGTGAAGGTAAATTGAATTGGTATCAACATTGACAATGTTTTTAGAATCAGAGTAAATACCGAATGGAATATTTTGGCATTTATCAGGTACGTTCTGTTTAATCAGTGCATCATCATTGTTATAGATAAAAAAATCATCTTTTTTCTGGTTTTTTGTTATTTCCATCTTCGCAGCAAAATATGATTGAATATCATCGTATCTATCCATGTGATCTCTTGAAATATTTAGTATAATAGATGCTTTGGGACAGAAATGAACAATTCGCTCCAGCTGGAAACTACTGACTTCTAAAATATAAATTTTGTTCTTAATAGGTGATTCTTCCGTTTCAAATATCAACTTGCTGAACGGTATTCCTATATTACCGCCGCAATATGGTTCATATTGAGTGTTTTTAAACATTTCATATATTATAGTAGTGGTAGTGGTTTTTCCATTGGAACCGGTTACGGCAATTATTTCAGAGGGCTGAGAGAACCAATACGCCATTTCCAGTTCGCTTACTATCGGAATACCTGCGGATTCGAGTTTATTTACGACAGGTATGGTATTTGGAATACCCGGACTGATAATAACAAGGTCTGCATTATATACTTTAGAAGTGTGACCTCCTAATTCTAATTCTATTCCGCATGCTTCTAATTTTGATAATGTTTGTTTTGATAAAGCAACGTTTGCGTTATCAGATAACAAAACTTTTACACCTTTCTTTGCCAGAAGGAGGGAAGCGCTAATTCCACTGCAACCTGCACCGAGAACGGTTACCAGTCTATTTTCAAGGTTTTTTGGAATATTATTCAGATTGATCATAATATTTTAAAACTGCTCAAGCCTAATAGTGTTAATAAAACTCCAATTATCCAGAAGCGAATTACAACCTTACTTTCATCCCAGCCCTTAATTTCAAAGTGGTGATGTAAAGGGGCCATTAGAAAAACTCTTTTTCCGGTACCGGTTCGTTTTTTTGTCCACTTGAAATATCCAATTTGTATTAATACTGAGAGTGCTTCTGCAACAAAAACTCCTCCGAGAAGGAAAAAAAGAACTTCCTTTTTTATTAAAATGGCTAACATTCCAAGTGCACCACCTATTGCCAAAGAACCCGTATCACCCATAAAAACTTGCGCAGGTTTACTGTTGAACCATAGGAAACCAAGCATTGCTCCTGCAAAAGAAAGGCAGTAGACAGTGAGTTCACCGGTACCTGAAAGGTATATAGTATTTAGATAATCGCTAAAATCAACACGACCTGAGATGTAGCTAATTACAGCAAAAGCCAATGCTATAATTCCCGTAAGCCCGGCAGCAAGTCCATCGAGACCATCAGTTAAATTCACAGCATTGGAAGTACCTGTAATAACCAGAATGATAAAAGGAATGTAAAACCATCCCAGATTTATTTCAGTATTTTTTAAAAATGGTATAGAGGTCGAGGAGTGAAGACTGGCAAATTCAGGTGAAAAGAAAATATATGATCCTATAATTAGCCCTAATGAAATTTGACCAATCAGTTTATATCTTGCTATTAGTCCCTTTTTGTATTTTTTTACAACTTTTAAATAGTCATCGAGAAAACCAATTCCAGCCATCCAAATAGTAGTGACTAACATTATATTTATATAAGTGTTAGTTAAATCAGCCCAGAGAAGTACCGGTATCAAAACAGAAAAAAGGATAATAATTCCTCCCATTGTGGGAGTTCCTTTTTTAGATAAATGCGTTTTAGGACCATTTTTACGGATTATTTCACCTATCTGATGTTTTTTTAGGGTTCTAATAATCCATGGTCCAATAATGAAACTAATGATAAGAGCTGTAATAGCTGCCATTGCAGACCTAAAAGTGATATATTGGAAAAGATTAAAACCAGAAAAAGTGTTTCTTAATGGATATATAATGTGGTAGAACAAAGCGCAACTCCTTTGCAATTGAAAATTGAAAATATTAAAATAAAAAGTGCAAATTTTATAAGTGATTTCCCAAGCGATTTGCAGTATTTAATTTCCAGTTTCACTTGTGGTATTTCTATATTGTAATTAGAGATACTAAACCATTTTTTATCAATTTCTCTAGAGTAGTAATACATCAGTTCTTAATTCCTTTAATTATTTCTTCCATATGAGTTCCTCGAGAACCCTTAACTAAAAGAGTGTCAGAACTATTTACTTCATACTTAAGAGCATTTATGAGCTCAGTTTTGTCGGTGAAGTGAAAAGCGTTTTTCATTCCTTTATATTTTGCTTCTTTTATAGATACTATTGATAGTGGACCAAATGCATAAAAGATGTCAATTCCTAATTCAGCGGCGGATTTTCCTACTTTAGCATGTACCTCCTCTGCAGATTTTCCTAATTCGAGCATATCTCCAAAAACAAAAATGCGCCTACCTTGAACTTTCATTAAAGATAATGTATTCAATGCAGCAATAGTTGAATCAGGGTTAGCATTATATGTGTCATCTATGATTTTACATATACCTATGTTAGAAATAACAAAGCGCTGTTTTACTGCGGTAAGACTTTCAAGAGTTTCCCTAATTATGAAATCAGGGATTCTATAATGTAATCCTACTGATATAGCTGCTAAAGCATTAAGAGCAGTTACTTTTCCAGGGATTTTAAGCTGAATTTGTAGCTTATTACTAATCTCTAATAGAGGATAACATTCTTCAGTATAAGATATAATTTTCCCAAAAATGTCTGCTTTAGTTGAATTAAAACCGTAACTTACTTTATTAACAGGAGTTGTCATTTCCCTGATAAATAGATCATCCATATTTACAAATGAGATCCCGTTTCGTGGTAGAGACAGAAAAAGTTCCTCTTTTGCTTTAGATACACCATCAAGGGTATCAAAGAACTCAATATGTCCATATCCGATGTTAGTTATGAGACCAGCAGATGGTTTTGCTAATTCACATAGAAATTTGATCTCACCAAAATGATTAGTGCCCATCTCAATGAGACTGAAATTGTGATTTTTATTGAGTTTCAAAAGTGTAAGCGGCAAACCAAGCTGATTGTTTAAATTTCCAGTTGTTGAATGAAGGTTAAACTTTGTTTTGAGAATTGCTTCTATCATTGCACGGGTTGTGGTTTTTCCATTTGTTCCAGTAATGGCGAGAATAGGGAGATTAAATTGATTGCGCCATTCAGCAGCCATCAGCTGAAGTGTTTTCTCGGGTGATTTAACTATCCAAAACGGGTTTGAATTTATATTATTTTCTTTAGCCCATTTTTCAGAAACTAAACAAAGAGCTGCGCCTTTTTTTTGAGCGTCTTTGACAAATAGATGACCGTCATCATTGTTCCCCCTTAAAGCAATAAAAAGATTACCTTTTTCCACTTTTCTGCTATCTATGCAAATACCCGTTAAATGTGTGTCAAAATTGACAAATGTTCCGGAATTAAGATTTCTTATGAAATTGGCATCAATCAAATTTGTCATTTAAATATCCTTGACAATTAGAACTTCATTAAAAGGGTAACGTTTTCCATTTATTTCCTGGTATATCTCATGTCCTTTTCCAAGAAGAGCAATTATGTCATTTATTGAAGCGTTTTTTAATGTCCACATTATAGCCTTTTTTCGACCGTTAATAATCTTATATGACATGCTTTTAGAAAATCCTTTTACTGTTTCTTGAATAATTTGTTGCGGATCTTCGAATCTGGGATTATCATCTGTGACAACTGCAAAATCAGCAAATGATTCAACAGCTTTTGCCATCAGTGGTCGTTTTTTTCTATCGCGGTTGCCGCCGCATCCGAATAGTGCGATTAATTTTCCATCTTGCGGAATGATTTCTTTAAGTGTTTCTAGCACGTTTTTTATTGCATCCGGAGTGTGAGCATAGTCAACAAAGATGCGTGGGTAACCGGATTTGTATATTTCCTGAAGCCGACCCGGGATGGATTCTATTTGTGAAAGTGCTTGTGATATCGTTTCAGGTTTTATTCCAAGATTGATAGCCACTGCTATTGCTGCCAGAATGTTTTTTAAATTGAATTCTCCTGAAAGAGGGCAATCAACTCTGATTTTACCCTCAGGTGATAGAATTATTCCCTCTATTTTTCTGATATATGAAACCCCAGCGCTCCATTTAAAATTTGCATTTTTATTTATAGAGAAAGTTGATATTGGTGTCTTTGAAACATTCATAAATTTTTCTGAGTAAGGGTCATCAATATTACATACTAAGAACCCTTTCATTATAACTTTTCTGAAAAGTTCAGTTTTTGCTTCGGCGTAGCTTTCCATTGTTAAGTGGAAATCGAGATGATCTTGGGAGAGGTTTGTAAAAACACCTCCAATGAATGTTATATCCTCGACACGTCTGAGGGCTAAGGCATGTGAGGATACTTCCATAATTACAGTTGAAATCGAATTTTTAGTCATTTTATATAATATTTTCTGAAGCGTAACGCTTTCTGGTGTTGTTAAATTTCCAGAGAAGTTTTCATCTCCTATACTATATCCGAGAGTTCCAATAGTACCTCGTGGGACGTTTGCAGTTTTTAGTATGTGATTTAAAAGATAGACAACTGTGGTTTTTCCATTGGTTCCTGTTATGCCGACTACTGTCATTTTTTTAGATGGATTATCATAATAGTTGGCAGCAGCATGAGAGAGTGCAGTTCTTGTATTAGTTACTTTTATTTGCGGAGTTGTTATATCTGGAAAGATATTTTCTACTACGACAGCAGAAGCACCCTTTTTTATTGCCTGCGGTATATACTTATGTCCGTTATCTTTTTGTCCACGAATTGCGAAGAAAAGAGAACCGGATTGAACGTTTTTAGAATTGAATGTAAGTGAAGAAATACTTTCCGGTAAATTACCATATAACTGAAAAGCTATACCTTTTAATACTTGTTGTGTGGATTTATTCAACTGACAACCTCGGAGGTTTGAGTATAAGCTGACATTGAGTATTTGATGTAACCAGAGAACCTATACTTGGAGTTTGGGAGACAACTAATCCTGAACCTTTAATACCTATACTCATTCCCATACGTTGTAAAATACCAATTGCTTCGCTTGAGGTTTTACCGTAAAGATTAGGCATCCTGGAGGTATATTGAAGTGACGATAGAAGGGGATTAGGAACTTCAGCTCTTTTTGTTCTTATTGAATTGATTCTTGTGGTAGTTATTTCATCAATTTTAGCATATTTTGTAATTGGTCTTTGAATATTATCTTCTTTAAGAAAAATTTCATCTGACTGATTAACTATTCTTGTAAATACTTCTTTAACAACTGGAGCAGAAACTTCACCGCCTGTGTGTGTTTTTCCTTTTGGATTATCAATAACGATGACGCATAATAGTTTTGGATTATTAACAGGAAAGAAACCGACGAAAGTTGCAACATAATCGGTATGACTGTAACCATTTTTTATTACTTTTTGAGCCGTTCCCGTTTTGCCAGCTATTGCCATTCCATGAACGTCTGCTCTTGATCCAGTTCCGCTCTGTACTGTTAAACGAACTAATTCTCGCATTGTTGTCATTGTTTCAACAGAGGCTACTCGTCTAATGTACTGCGGTTTTCCTTTGTATAGAACAATACCGTCTTTTGTTTGTATAGATTTTACAATTTGGGGCTTAAGTAAAAATCCACCATTGGCTATTGCTGAATAGGCGTAAGCTAATTGAAGTGCAGTACAACATAATCCATGTCCAATAGCAACTTGTGCAAGCATTAAATCATTCCATTCTTTAAGTGGATGAACAATACCGTTTGATTCTCCAGGAAATTGTATACCAGTTTTTACACCAAATCCATATTTTCTGGCATATTTGAAAATGTAATCTTTCCCTATTTTTTGAGCTACCGTTATTGTTCCTACATTGCTGCTTTTTTTAATTATTTCTGAAAAAGTGAGGGTATTGTATTTTTTATGATCACTTATAGTATTTTTTCCAATTTTAATAAATCCCTTTTCGCAATGTATACTATCTTCAGGATGTACGTGATTTTCTTCGAGCGCAGCTGTTGCAGTTACTATTTTGAAGGTTGAACCGGGTTCGAAGATATCAGCTGTTACTCTATTTTTCTGTGAGGAAACGGGATAATTGAACGGTTTGTTTGGATTAAAAAGAGGGGCAGATGCCATTGCAAGTATTTCGCCACTTTTCGGGTCTATGATGATTCCCATTGCTTTGTCTGCATTATGCTCAAAAAATGCTGAATTCAGCTCTTCATGCAGAATTGTTTGATATTCATGGTCGATTGTGAGTATCACATCATTTCCATCAATTGTTTCCTTGAATGGAAGGTCCGGTCGGTTGTTTAATCTTCCCAATCCGTCTTTCTGTATTATTTTCCAACCCGGCTCTCCTGAAAGGTAAGGATCAAATTCAAGTTCAAGACCGCTTATTCCACGATTATCTACATCTGTAAAGCCTATTAACTGTCCTCCTATTTCTCCAAAAGGATACTGGCGGTGTATATTCCTGTCTATTATTAATCCAGGGTAGTTCTTGTTTTCATCTAATAAAGTGTGTATTTGGTCTTGTGGGATATTTCGTTCTAACCAAACAAAGGTTCTATCTGATTGAAGTGTGTTTAAATATTTTTCATTATTATTACCAAGCCAGGAACTAATCTCTTTTGCTAATGATAATTTGTCTGTGATAAGGTTTGGATGAGCAGAAAATGATATTTGCACTACATCAATAGTTAGTGGTTTTTTATTTCTGTCGAAGATTATTCCACGTAATGGTGCAATCACTTTTCTGTAATCTGCCTGTCTTTTGCATTTTGCCTTGTATTTTTGCCCATTGATAACCTGGATGGAAAATAATCTCGCTACAATAAGAACCCATATAAGTGAAAGAAGTGCTGTTAAACCAAATACTCTGTGCCTGATTGATTTTGTAGCGTTTGCCATTCAATTAATTTTTATAGAATTTGGGTCAATGATTACTACAAGTGTTTCAGGAGCGGGAATTACCATATCTAACTGAACTGAAGCAATTTTTATAATTCTGTCTGATCGAGAAAGTTTATCCAGTTCTACTGATGCAATTCTATTTTGAGTTAAAAGGTTAGCTTCCCTACGTTGCAATTCCTCAATTTTTTTAAACATCATATTTGAATGATTAAAAATCCAAATATAGAAAATCATAAATCCAACAAGCGAAAGGAAAAGGATAAGTAAAATTGTAGTATGTTTTCTTCTTTTTGAGATTCTTCTACTTTTTTCCCTCTTCATTTGTCCCTTGTGATTTTTTTTGAAGCTCTGAGTTTTGCTCCGCGAGCTCTTGAATTGTTACTAATTTCTTCTATAGATGGTGTGATTGGTCCTTTTGTTAAAATTTCAAGCTTTGCCTTATGATTACATTGACAGATCGGGAAATCTGGAGGACAAATGCAATCAGTGGACTCGAGTTTCATAAATTGTTTTACAATTCTGTCCTCAATAGAGTGATAGGAAATAACGACTAAACGTCCGTTTTTGTCTAAGATGTTGAGAGATTGAGAAAGGGCTTTTTTTAATGACTCAATCTCCTTGTTGACATAAATACGAATTGCTTGAAATATTCTGCTTATAATTTTTATTGGGAACGGGGAGGAAATTGAATTAGTAATAATATTTGCTAATTGTTGGGTTGTTTTTATTTGCTGATTTTTTCTTTCTCTATCAATGGCTTTTGTTATTAGATTTGAATGTTTTTCTTCGCCATACTCTTTAAAAACTCGATTAAGCGTTGATACAGGCGCCGAGTTAATGAACGCTTCTGCATTTTCGGTTGTTTCTGGGGAAAATCGCATATCCAGAGGTCCATCATGATTATATGAGAATCCACGATTTGGATTGTCCAGTGCAAAAGATGATAGACCTAAATCCATAAATATTCCATTGATCCGTGTATATCCGATTCTAAAACAGGTTCGTTTTAGATCTGCGAAATTGGAATTAACGAATATGTACTTTTGTTGTATTTGAATATTTTGCTTACAATAGTCAATTGCAGAGGGATCCGCATCCAGACCAATAAGAATTGCATTCGGTTTTAAACTATTAGCAAGTGCTTTAAAATGTCCACCTGTCCCAAGAGTACAATCTAAATAAACTCCTTCCCTAGTATTGATCAGGTATTTGAGAGTTTCTTCAAGAAGTGCAGGTTTGTGAATTGAAGTCATGAAATTAAATTCCTGCCCAATTACAATATCTCACCGAGATTCTCAAAATAATCATCATCAAGATTAATTCGAGATTCTTCATGATTATTAATCGTTTCAGGATCCCAAATTTCCATGCGATTTAAT
The DNA here is from genome assembly GCA_030665885.1 of Fidelibacterota bacterium. Taxonomy (GTDB): domain Bacteria; phylum Fidelibacterota; class UBA2242; order UBA2242; family UBA2242; genus BS750m-G69. Next base: position 4,801 of record DAOUYY010000024.1, on the reverse strand, counting down.
GTACCAATAATAACCACGTCCTTTTTGATATTTGCGTAGCCAAGCAATTGTTGTGGTATGAGAATTCTACCCTGTTTATCGCATTTTAACCTTGTTGAGGTACGACAGAAAGCTCTTACGAAAGCTCTGTTTTTCTTTTTGAATTGGGAAAGTTTCAAGAGTTTTTCTGCTAAAAGATCCCATTCTACATAGGGATAAGCAACAAGACATGAATCGGAGCCTTTTGTAACCACAAAAATATAGTCAGAGTCACCGGTAAGCCAATGGCGAAATTTGGCTGGAATGCTGAGTCTGCCTTTTTCATCAAGAATGTGTTTTGATTCGCCAGAAAAGGAGTTGATCATACATTTCCCGTCGGATTTATGGGATTTCATGGGATTTACTCCCACAACTACCCACTATAATAGGGTTTTCAAGACACTTTGTCAAGAATTTTTTTGGGAAATTTTATTTTTTTATGAAGTTTTTATTATTTGGGAACTAACGTCTTAAAGGACTTTGACGCTTGATAATACCATCTTCGGTTATTACGATCCTTGTAGGAATGCCATTTGCTCCAAGTGGTCCAAGGTCTTTACCATTTAAAGAAAGTGAAACAACTGAAGGTCTGCCAAGACTTATATCGTATTGTTTTGACGCTTTCCATTCTCTTTTAGTATTTGGGGGAAAAGTGGTTTCAGAAATATCTTTACTATCAATTATTAATTTGACCCAGCAGGAATCTTGAGTCTTCATAACCAAGGATAGATTTTTACTTGGTACAGGGACACCTATCTGAGTGCTTGGCTTTTCACTGGCATTAATAGTAGTAGAACTGGAATCACTCTCTTGAAAAGTAATTTCTGATGATCCAACAGGCACTGAAGAAATATTTTTATTTTCCTCATCTATTAAAACCTGTTTGAGTATCATTATTAGAAAAACGACTACAAGGATAGCTATAGTTGGAGTAGCGATATTTATCTTCTTTTTTGGAATTATGTTATTACTGTTTTTCTTTGTATAATTGATATATTCTTTTGGTAAAGAAGGAATTTGTTGTGTTGTACCCTCTTTTTCCATGTACTCATCAAAAGATTTCATAACTTCTTTGGGATCCATTTCAATTTCAATAGCGTAGGCTTTCAAAAATAGTCTTGTATATGTGTGCGGAAGAACTGAAAAATCTCCTGATTCAAAAGCACGAAGAAAATTCTTATTTATTTTTGTTTTATTGGAAATCTGCTCAATGGATATTCCCAGTGATTCCCGTTTCTTTTTTAACTCTTCATAAAACATGTTTATAGCTCTTTTTTATTATTTACTTGCATGCAAAATATATAAATAAGTAAGATTAATTTCAACAATAAAAAGTTTGAAATTTTTTTAAAACACGGACATCATTTTTTTGTTGGCTTCAAATCTAAAACGTTTTAGATTAATACTGTTATGGATCAATAATGCTAAATACAGTCTTTTTTTAAGAAACATGGTTGTGTGCAGGAGTGCTTTTGGGGTTCAAAGGATTTATTGGTGAGATTTCTTGATATTCTCGGTATGAATTAGTCTTTTAGAGATTTCTGTTTTGGAGAAATTTATTTAATGACGTATCTAATATTAATAGGAAAATAGACTTGCAAATCAATGAAAATTGTTAATAAGAATATCGTTTTTTATCTTCCTCGTTGTAGTCATATTTATAGCGTTATCTGGGAGATTTTGCGGTCCTGAGGTATTTGAAGATGATAATTCATATACTTGTACTCTGACGATTAATACTATTGGTAAAGGCACTGTTACTGTTGATCCGCCCGGACCTTATACGAATAAAGATACCGTTAGATTGACAGCTATTGCTAATGAAAGGTGGTCATTTGATAGATGGGAAGATTCTCTTGATAGCAGTGATAATCCTGTAACTATCACTCTAATTGATACAAATACTACTGTTACAGCAGTTTTCACTTATGTTGGAGAACCGTGGAAGTTTGTCACTGTTAACGATAGTAGAGGAAGTGATAACGGTATAAATGCCTCTATTTTGAGTGAGATTGCATCAGCAATTATTGATGAGGGAGCAAAAATAGTCCTTTTTACAGGGGATCTCGTAGAAGGAAAATCCTTTTACGATACTCATCTTGCGCAACTTAATAATTGGGTTAGTACATTTATAGAACCACTTCATGACGCTGGTATTCAGGTTTATCCTACGAGAGGTGGTCACGAGAATAAAGACTATAGTTTAAGTATTCAGGCATGGAATGATGTCTTTACCGGTAAATATGATTTACCCAATAACGGTCCCGAAGGGGAGAAAAATCTTACATACTATGTTGAATATGAAAATGCTCTGTTTATATGTATTGATGTATATATTGAAAATAATCAAAGTCGAGTTAATCAGTCATGGTTAGATACGGTTTTAATAAACAAGAATGTACCTCATTTATTTGTTACCGCTCATGAGCCTGCCTATGCTCTTTCAGGAGGACATAGCGATTGTCTTGATGATTACATAACAGAGCGTGATGTATTTATAAATAGTATAATAGACGCCGGAGGGAAAACATATTTTTGCGGGCATGACCATGTGTACGATCATGCGAAAATTAATATTGATGGAGAATGGTTTCATCAATTCATTGTTGGGACAGGGGGCGCTCCATTGCATTAGGTGTGTGTAAGCGGCGGCTATGTAGAAAGTAACGTAGAAAGAGTAAAGCATATCAGGAATTATGGTTATTTAGTTGTTGAAATTGATGGGATGACAGTAACTATGACTTTTAAAAGTCGAACAGCAGAAAATACGTTTGTTGAAACAGATGTGTTTTCTTGTGAACTGGAATAACTAATAAATGTCCAAAACACTTTAGATTTAACTGTTATGGATAAAAAAACCACTCTTAAAGATATTTCGAAACGTTTAGGACTATCCATTCCAACCGTTTCCAGGGCGCTGGGAGGATATGAAGATATTTCTCCTAAAACCAGAGAATTGGTTTCTCGTGTGGCAAAAGAGATGAATTATTTCCCGAATGTTTATGCCAGAGATCTTGTAGCAAAAAAAACTCCGTTTAAAAATATATTAATTATGGGAGTCCCGACTGTATTACAGTCAATTGCGCTGAATTCTTACTATGCAGAGATTATGCGAGCATTTCACGATGAGTCTATCGATACTGATTATCGGTTTGTTTTATCAGTGGGAGAAGCGGATAATAATGCTTTCAAGGATTACCACGCACTTATCCAAAATCACGCAGCGTCGGCAGCAATAATTTTGGATTATTTAGAAGATGACAACAGAGTAAAAGAATTAACCAAAGCCAATGTTCCGCTCGTTGTTTTAGGAGAATATTTGCCGAAGACAGACTTACAATGCTCGGTATGGACAGATAATATTGCCGGATCTTTTGAGGCTACAAAGTATTTGATTAAACGAGGTCGTAGTCGCATTGTTTTAGTGAGTGGTTTGAAGGGACAAATGGTTTCAAAGAGCAGGTTATACGGATATCGAAAAGCGATTGAGAAGTCTGGTATTCCATTTGACCCTGATTTGGTTTTTAGTGAAAAAGAAATGGATGAACAGGGTGGCTACCACGCAATGATTGAGTTATTTAAGCGGGGAAAAGAATTTGATGCGGTATTTTGTACCAGTGATTTACGTAGCATCGGGGTTATAAAAGCGCTAAGGGAAAAAGGATTTACTGTCCCTGATGATGTCTCTGTGGTAGGATATGACGATTTGCCCATTGCTTCATATTTTGATCCCCAATTAACAACAGTTCGGCAACCAACCTATCAAGTTGGTGTTTATGCTATAAGGAGCCTGAAAAAATTACTCAGTGGTGAAAAAGTAGCTTCTTGCCAAAAAGTATTTAATCCAGAGTTAATAATTCGCCAATCGGCATGAATAAAAATGAATCGAGTGGTATCCAAAGACCAGAAGTAATTATGAGAAAATTCATTGTGTTAGATATTTTTCGGATTTTTTTGTTATGGGGTTTGTTAGTTGTCACCGCTTTATGTCAAGAAGTTACTTGTATTGTAAAGGAAGAACTCCTTCCTCAAACACTTTTCCATCACTGTAATCATGCTTCGACTATTGTTGAAGTTGAACCCGGCATTTTACTGGTAGCTTGGTTTAGCGGAACGGTAGAAGGTATCAGTAATGTTGGTATTTGGCTATCGCGATGGGAAGAAGAATCATGGTCTGAACCTATCGAAGTTGCTTCGGATGAAGAGTTTCCCTGTTGGAATCCGGTGCTTTTCCAAATTCCGTCCGGCGAACTACTTCTCTTTTACAAAGCGGGGCCTAATCCTTGTCTTTGGCATGGGTTGCTTAAGCGATCAACGGATGGGGGCAAATCCTGGTCTGAGGAAGAATTATTACCTGATGGAATTCTCGGGCCAATTAAAAATAAACCGCTCCTTTTGGGAAATGGATCACTTGTGTGCGGTTCTTCGGTTGAAAGTTTGTATGCTTGGGCTTGCTGGATGGAAATCACAAATGATAGTTGTAAAACTTGGGATAAATATATTCAGAGTAGTCAATTATTGCAGAAAAATGAAGAAACGAGAGGAGATTAATAATAATATACAGCCTGATTTTTGTCTGGATTACTTTCTTATTATGTTATTTTCAGCCATTATCAACCTTTTCACAGTCCCGATGAATCGGGATCGGAAAATAGGCTTGTATATTACCATTAATCCAGAAATATTAAGCCATTACTTTTTACGAGTGTATCAAAGTTAAAAAAGAAATTTTTAACAAAACCAATATAATGTTCATAATAAACTGTAAGCGTTATAGCAACCA
>DAOUYY010000123.1 GCA_030665885.1 Fidelibacterota bacterium | reverse complement strand
GGCTTGGCAATGAGTTCACGTAATAAGTATCTTTCTTCTGAGGAACGGGAACAGGCACCGACAATTTGTAAAGCCTTAACAAGAGCACATGAAGAAGTTCGACTCGGAAATAAAAATACAAAGGAAATAAAAGACCTGATCCGGGAAATTATTAGTAGTGCCGATTTAGCACGAATTGAATATATTGGAATTATTGACGATTCTACTCTTAAAAATGTTGAGAGTATAGAAGATGGAACTTTTGCTGCTGTTGCAGTGTTATTCGGTAGAACGAGGCTCATTGATAATGTTTACTTAATGGATTGATATTAGTTTCATCTCATAAATTATTGTAGATCTGTGCTTGAAGGGTTAATACTATTTGCAATGATGAGCATTTTGGAAAGTATAAAAAAGGAGAAACAAAGTGAGTTACAAAGAACGGGTCATTTCGAATCCAGATATAATGCTTGGAAAACCAGTTATTAAAGGAACAAGGATTACTGTTGAATTGATTATCAAAAAATTATCAGAGGGGATGGAAATTAATGAACTTTTAGAAGCCTACCCTCAAATAAAAAGAGAAGATGTATTTGCAGCCCTTTCATATTCTGCTGATGTTCTGTCGAATGAGGAAATGATTGCAGCTTAAAATCCTTGCCGATGAAAATATTGATTTCAGGATTATTAAGAAATTAAGGAAGCTTGGTGTTCCTGTTCTATCTGTTTTGGAAAATTTTACAGGAGCAAATGATAAGGAGATTTTAAATCTTTCAAGAAGAGAGAGTGCTATTCTATTAACAGAAGATAGCGATTTTGGAGAATGGGTATTTGCATATAAAGAGGTAAATGTCGGAGTAATTTTTCTGAGATATAAAAAGGATGAAGTAGAAAAAATTGCTGATAAAATAATAAAAGTGATAAATATTTATAAATCTGAATTGTTCAATAAATTTGTTGTAATTACAACAAAGAAAATCCGAATGAGGGAATTATAATTTCTCCGCTCATGGGCATTTGAACGTGAATAAATCTTGATTTTTTAAGTTGATTGGTAAGGATTGAAACTTGATATATAGGAAATTTTTAGATTTTTATATGATTTTATGGCTGACATGATATAAATTAACCTTGACAAACTCCAATAAATAATTTAAAATGGGGTGTGAATTTAAATTTAATACTTGAGGTGGTAAAATGAAGAGTAAATTTATCAAGATTTTTCTAATTACCCTTTTGGTTATGCCTTTAGGATTAATTAAAGCGCAATTTAAAAGTCAGTTAAAAGAAAAGCCATCCGTCGAAAAAAGCATCCAAATTCCCGGTGTTGGACCCTCATCTCTTGGGTTTAGTTTATTCGATCCTAATAGATTTTTTATGAATCAGTCATATTCACTTTCTTATATGAGTTTTGGAAAATCTTCTGCTTCTCTTGGAATATATCAAAACACAATGTCGTACATTTTTTCTGATAAATTAACTTTAAGTGGACGTATCGGGTTTGTGCATAACCCATTGCAAATGGGTGTAAATCAAAGTTCTCTGAGTTCTACCAATAATATGATTTACGGCGCTGAGTTGAATTATCACCCAAAAGATAACCTCTTTTTAAATTTAAGATTTGATAAAGTGCCAATATATTATCGCTATGGAATGATGCCTTATGGAAACCGGTATTATCGTAGTTATTAGTAGGTAGAGAGTGCAGAGAAGTTCCAGAAGCAGATCAAAATCAACTAAATATAGTAGAAAAAAAGTCAACAGCCCTGATGTTCAGAAGTGGCTTCTGAATATGGCAATATTTTGCCTTTCCATTGTTATAATAGGATTTATCTTTTCAATGGGTAAAAGAGTTGTTTCGAATAAATCAAAGATATATTTTTCTCAATCTGTTACTGTACTACCATCTGAAAAGCCTTATTCCTATATTGTTGTGGAAGTATTGAATGGCTGTGGGATATCTGGCTTGGCGCAAAAATTTACAAATTATCTTAGACAGCAAGGTATTGATGTTATTTATACCGGTAATGCAGATAGAACGAATTATGAAAGGACTCATCTTATTGAGAGGGCAAATGTACCGGAAAAAAGCAAGGAAGTTCTCAATATCCTCATGTTTGACTCAAGCAGGACAATTCATGAAGTTAATCCATCCCTCCATGTAGATTTAACATTACTATTAGGTAAAGACTATAAAGACCTTCCCGTTTACTTAAAAATATTAGATATAGGGGAAAATTTATAGAACTGCATGTTTGCCCCTAAAGATTCTAATAGTACTCAATATTCTTACAATTTAGTAAAAAAAGCTGCTCAAATAGCGTTTGATAAAAAAGCTAAAGATATTTTTATCCTTGATTTGAGGAATCTAACATCTATTACCGATTATTTTCTTATTTGTACCGGAGATGTGGATCTCCATGTAAAAGCGATAGTTGATGAAATAAAAATTAAACTTAAACCTGAGATCAAGCCATGGCATATTGAAGGGTATCAACATCTGAAGTGGGTTTTGATGGATTATGTGGATTTTGTGGTTCATGTTTTTCAGAAAGATATAAGGAATTATTACAACCTTGAGCGATTGTGGGCGGATGCTCCCTCAGAAATAATAGAAAGCAGTTCTTAAGATATTTTTACTATTTAGGATTTCTAACTCAATTTGTTCATATTTTCAATATTTCGAAAATTTTATAGTCATTAAGTATTGCGGGTAGTTAGGGATCAAGTAAAAAGGCTTGGTACAGGTCAATAATTCTTTTTTGCTTTTAGTATCCTGAAGTTTGAGATATGATATTTTTCTATTTAGTTGTAAGAAAATAGCAAAAATCGTAAATTTTTTTATGATTGATACTATTAAAGAGATTTTAAAAGAAACATTATCAAATATTAATATATTTATTGATAAACCAATTAAAATTGATCGTTCCAGGCATCCGGAGCATGGTCATTTCTCTACTAATATACCGCTTTTGCTAACTAAGGTATTAAAGCGTCCCCCGATGGCTATAGCTCAAGATATAGTTAGATCAATCTCCCCACATCCTGACATCATTTTAAAAGTAGAAATTAAACCGCCGGGTTTCATCAATTTCTTTCTATCACCCAAGGCATTGCAATCGGTTGTAAAGGAGGTTCTTAAAACGGGTTCAGAATATGGTCGTTCCGATCAGGGAAAAGGATTAAATGCACAGGTGGAATTTGTTAGTGCCAATCCTACAGGACCGCTTACTGTTGGTCATGGAAGGCAAGCAGTTTTAGGTGATACCATTGCTCGAATTCTAGAGTGGAATGGCTATAGTGTAGAGCGTGAATACTATTACAATGATGCCGGAAGGCAAATGAGAATTTTAGGTTATTCTACATATATCCGCTATCGCCAACTTTTAGGATATGATGATAAAATTCCGGATGATCATTATCAGGGTGATTACATAGTTGATATTGCTAAGAAAATAGTTGAAAAGTATGGTGACCGCTTTAAAGCTGATCACGATAATAATATTTTTAAAAATTCTGCCGAGCAAACAGTTTTTGAGGATATTAGTAAGACTCTAAAAAGACTTGATATAGTTTTTGATCAATTTTACAATGAAAAAAGCCTTTATGATGATGGGAAGATAGATCATGTTTTAATAAAATTAAAAGAGAAGAATGCAACTTACGAAAAAGATGGAGCAATCTGGTTTCGTTCAGGTAAATATGGGGGTACTGAAGATAGAGTTTTATGGAAGAGTGTTGTAAATGAAGCAACTTACCGCTTGCCGGATATTGCTTATCATGTAACGAAGTTTAAAAGAGGTTACGATTTAATAGTGGATCTTTTTGGTGCTGATCATCATGCTACGTATCCTGATGTATTAGCCGGTCTGAGAGCGCTTGGATATGATACAAGTAGTGTAAAAGTTCTTATCCATCAGTTTGTGACTTTAACTAAAAGTGGTGAAAAAGTTAAGATGTCCACAAGGAAAGCAACTTATGTAACTCTTAGTGAATTAATAGATGAAGTTGGTAAGGATATCGTTCGTTATTTCTTTATTATGCGAGGTATGAAAAGTCATCTGAACTTTGACCTTGAATTAGCAAAAACAGAGAGTGAAGAGAATCCTGTATTTTACCTTCAATATGCTCATGCCCGTATTTCAAGCATATTGCGGAATGCAGATACTAAAGGAATAAAATTTACCGGCGTTTATGATATTTCGTTACTTAAAGAACCTGAAACTCTTACACTATTAGATGTTCTTGGTGAGTTTAAAGAGATCGTTTTACTTTGTAAAGAGACTCTTGAACCCCATCATCTTACAAATTACTTACAAAAATTAGCCACAGCTTTTCATAAGTTTTACACTGAACATCGGGTTTTAACAGATGATGAAGAACTTACACAGGTACGTTTAGCACTTGTAAAAGCAGTAAAAATAGTATTAGCTAATGGCTTGCATCTTATAGGTGTTTCTGCTCCGGATAGAATGTGATTTGAGTAATTGAAAGTATTATTTTAATCTGCGGTCGTTTTAAATACCATTTATTGCAGCAATATCTGCAACTATAAAGATTTCAACTCTTCGGTTTTTTGATCGTTCTTCCTCTGTATCGTTATCCGATATTGGACGGAATTCACCATAACCTAAAGCAGAAAATTTACCCTCTGGTATGTCGGAAACAGAGCTTATATATTCTACTACTTTTAATGCGCGGGCTGAACTCAACTCCCAGTTATTTGCATAAGGTCCACCTCGGACTACCCAATTGTCAGTATGACCTTCAACACGGATTTCAACATTTAAAGTTTGCCTACTCCTTTTTAAAACGTTATAGAATCTTCTGAAGTCTTTATCTGTTTCTATCGAGAGAAGTTTAGATTGTTGTATGGTACTGCCAACATTATCAAGAATCGGTCTAAGTTGTGAGGTGATTTCAGCAGAATTTATATCGAAGAAGTATTCACCACTAATAGTTAATTGAACTCCTTTTGTACCGCGAGTAACATGTGAGTAATCACTTAGACGGTTAGTTTTTACATATTCACTAAGTTTGTTTTCTGTGTCCTGGAGGAGAAGGTTCACAACTCTATATATGTTGTTTTGTGCTTCACTTGACATTACAAGAATGAGAACAAAGAATGTCAGTAGGAGAGTAACCATATCTCCATAGGTTATTATCCATGTAGCTCTTGAGACAGGGCCAGTTTTGACAGAAGCCATATCCTTGAATTATTTATACTTTTTCTTCGTTTTCAAATTCTGGTTTTATCTAATAGGCAAAAATTAGCAATAGTTTAATTTAATTAAAAGAATTCCCCGGTGCTTGCGCCGGAGTAGTTCATTGCCGCTATTTCGTAAAATCAGTATATATCATCCAAACACATATCTTCCCTTAATTCTGATAGTAAGTTGTATAAACGATTCTTCTGTTTAGTTGTAATCGGGCTGCTGTTTATGTCGAAGACATCTCCTTGAGATGCTGGTCTCACCCATCAAATATAGTGTCATTAGTAAAGTTAATTCCTTTGATCTGTCTGTAGTTTGATCAAGCGCAGAATTGATTTCTTTTAGGTTTTTTAAGAATTTTTCCTTAATATTTTCCATAGCCGCAGTTCCTTTCTTTTTTTTAAATTTATTACTAAATACTGCGGCTAATTTACTGATAATTAACATCTTATCTCGAAGAGATCCTTTAGGACACAAACTTTATATGTCACTTTCCCATTTAACTTGCTTTATATCAGTGAGTTACAAAGAATCATCCAAAACTTTTGTATCTTAGAGTTATTTATAGTGAGCGTTAATTGTTATAAAGATTTAAAATCATTAGTGTTAATTAGTGTGATTCCCTGCCCGTCCCGATTCATCGGGATCAGCTGTGGTAGATGATGAATTACTTAGTATAGAAAAAATTTGAAAAAAAAATAAAAAATTTGTTGCTATTTACAAAAAATATCGATAAATATGCCTGAGAAAAATGAATGAATTTTACTATATAAGCAATAATTTTAAAAATACCCTGAATAAATGGTGGTGGTGGAATAGTCTATTTAGGGCGGGTACATTTATGTAACTGATATATACAATTTAAGATTTGAATATAACCCGCCCAGAAAAGGCGGGTTTTTTGTTATATGAAAACATAAAAAGTGAAAGGAGATGTGTGATGGATAGAACGAAATTTGTTCTTGATGAAAAAAAAATGCCAACTCGCTGGTATAATGTACTGGCGGATCTGCCAGAGCCTTTGCCACCGGTTTTACACCCTGCAACGGGAAAACCAGTAACTCCTGACGACCTTGCTCCATTATTCCCGATGGAACTGATCAAGCAGGAAATGAGCACCGAGCGTTGGATTGAGATACCTGAGGAGGTACAGGATATTTATAAACTATGGAGACCGACTACACTTTTTCGAGCACATAGATTAGAAAAAGTTTTGGATACTCCTGCTAAGATTTTTTATAAGTATGAAGGTTCAAGTCCTCCAGGTAGTCATAAACCAAATACCGCTGTAGCTCAAGCGTATTACAACAAAAAAGAAGGTATAAAACGCATCACAACTGAAACCGGAGCAGGGCAGTGGGGAAGTGCGCTTTCTTTTGCCGGTGCATGCTTTGACCTCGAAATAAAGGTTTATATGGTCAGAATCAGTTATAATCAAAAACCTTATCGAAGAATTATGATGGAGGTCTGGGGAGGTAAATGCGTTCCAAGTCCAAGTTCTGATACAAAAGCAGGACGAGATATGCTTGCTAAAGACCCTGATTGTCCAGGTAGTTTAGGACTTGCTATAAGCGAAGCTGTTGAGGATGCAGTTTCTCGAGATGATACTCACTATTCTCTTGGAAGCGTGCTTAACCATGTGCTTCTTCATCAGACAATAAATGGATTAGAGACAAAAAAGTTGATGGAAATAGCAGGTGCCTACCCGGATATTATTGTTGGTTGTATTGGTGGAGGTTCAAATTTCGCAGGACTTTTTCTACCTTTTATAAGAGATAAGATAGATGGAACAAAGCCAGACCTTCGCATAATAAATGTGGAACCTGCGAGTTGTCCTACTGTAACAAGGGGTCCATATGCCTATGATTTTGGTGATGAGGCAGGACTTACACCTTTGTTAAAGATGTACACTTTGGGGCACGGGTTTATTCCACCACCAGTTCATGCCGGAGGACTGCGCTATCATGGAATGGCACCAATTATATGCCACCTGCATAAATTAGGGCTTGTCGAAGCTAGAGCAGAACACCAGCTTGCTACTTTTAAAGCAGGTATAACTTTTGCCCGTACTGAAGGTATTATAAGTGCTCCTGAGCCAGATCATGCAATTAAAGTAGTTATTGATGAAGCCCTCAAGTGTAAAGAATCCGGTGAATCAAAAACAATACTTTTAGCGCATAGCGGACATGGTCATGTCGATATGGCAGCTTATGACGCTTACCTTTCAGGTAAACTTAAGGACTATGACTATCCGTATGAAAAAATTGATGAATCATTAAAGGATTTGCCATCTGTGTAGAATCATAGTGCTTTAAA
>DAOUYY010000054.1 GCA_030665885.1 Fidelibacterota bacterium | reverse complement strand
AAGATATTAACTGTGATGGATGTTTGTCAGAGAGCGGGGAAATTTTTAATTACTGCAGGGTATGTGAAATAAGAAAGTGTGCCATGAAAAAGGGTGTTACAAATTGTGCTTATTGCGATGATTATGCTTGCGAAAAGCTGAAGAAGTTCATTAATAATGCGACTGAAGCGAAAGCCACTCTTGAGAAAATCAGGAAAAATCTTTAGTCTGATTGAATGAGAGAAGTCCACTCAGTATAGATCATGCTACTCAATCGCACTTAATCAAATATTTCGGAAAAGTGAAAGCTCCAGAGAAACAGGAAGCGTTATGTCAAATATTAGAAAAGAAGTTAATTCACAATTTTAAATATTAAAAAGAGAAGGGCAACATGGCTAAAAGAAATACTGGAAAGAAGAAGGTTGATTATAATCCAATGAAAATGGAAAAAGAGATGGCAAAAATCCATAGGTTAATTAATGAACAAAATTTCGAGTCCAAGAAAGATCTTGAGAATTATCTAAATAACATAATGGGCGATAAAATAAATGAATTTAAAACTAAATCTAATCCAAAATATGAAGCACAAGACCTGGTGTATGAAGCGTATGAACTGCCGGAAAATAAAGGAAAAAAACTCATTGAGAGGGCATTAAAAATTGATCCAAATAATGCAGATGCCTATGTCTATCTGGCAGAAATAGAGGAAGACAATCATAAGGCGCTTGAATTCTATGAGAAGGGAGTAAAAGCAGGGAAAAAATCGCTTGGAGAAGAGGTGTTCAAAGAAGATGCTGGACATTTTTGGGGCATTTTTGAAACTCGTCCTTACATGAGAGCTAGGGTAGGATATGCAGAATGCCTTTACTTAATTGGAAGATGTAATGAAGCGATAGATCAGTATAAGGATATGCTAAAACTCAATCCTAATGATAATCAAGGAATTCGTTTTCATCTTTCAACATGGTTAATTGACCAGAACAGGAAAAATGATTATTTAAAACTTTACCATAAATTTAACGATGAAATTAGCGCTCATTGGTTATTCAACCACGTACTTTTTCTTTTCAAAACAATAGGAAAAGTGAAAAAAACAAGTATTGAAATGAGAAAAGCAATTGATCAAAATCCTTTTGTTATACCATACTTAGTCGGAGAAAAGGACATTCCTGAAACCATTCCTGAATATATGGGGTTTGGAGATGAAAATGAGGCAATATATTATTGGATAGATGCTGCTAAAATTTGGTACAATGATCGAAAAGCGATGGAATGGTTATTTGAGGTTTGGGAACGGCATTTAAGTATGAATTAAACAAAATTAACTATTACGTTTATGTTATCATTAGCCGCAATTAAATGAAAACAAATTAACCCTATAACGTCATTTATGGATTTTACCTCCAAATGTAGAACCTCTATCTTTAATTAACCACAATAAGTTGATTAAAATTTATTAAGTTACGTAGTAGGGTTAATATATTTTAAAATAGGAGATTTGAATATTACAGAAAAGGAAAAGATAAGAGAAAGGGAAACAAAATTAATTGAACTTACATCAGAATTTTGCCGTAAGAAGTTGAATGATGAATATTCAATACTTTGTGAAAAATTGATAAAGAAATTGGGTAGAAAGAGAAATGTACCCTTTGCCAGAGGCAGGTTAGAAATATGGGCGGCTGGAGTTGTACTCGCTTTAGGTTACGTAAATTTCCTTTTTGACAAATCTTTTGAACCTTACGTATCGCTTGACGAAATAAATTATTTTTTGGTACTAAAAAATTCTCTTCTTCTAATAAAGCGAGAGAGAGATTTGCAATATGCTAAGGATTGATTGTTTTGATAATGAATTTTCAACACAAAATAATATCGAAAAAAATCCATTGAATGATATAGTAATGCTTGATGGATTTATCGTACCCATCAGTAAACTGCCACCTGAATATCAGGAGAGGGTAAGAGAAGCACGTGTGCAGGGTAAGGATATTTCATTTAGAACACGATAAAATTTTCATAGATAAAGATGAATTTCGATGCCATGATTAAAGAGCTTAATTCACAAATGAAAATTGATCCGGAAAAACTATCTCTTTTTTTAGGGAATTTTATTAGGGAATATATGGAGAAGCTGGAAAGAGAGGGTGTTATCTTAGGGCTTAGCGGTGGGATTGATTCAGCGGTAGTAGCAAGTTTATGTAAAAGGGCAGTCGGTTCTGAAAAAGTTTTAGCTTTGATTATGCCCGAAAAAGATTCAAAAAAGGAACATGTTAGAGATGCACTTGATTTTGCTAAAGAATTGAATATAGAAGCGAGATTGGTTGATATAAGCCCTTACCTCAAAAAGTTGAATGTATATAAATTATTTCCGTTAAATAAAATCCCATTATTTAAAAAGTCAAAAGAATCTCTGGTTAGAAAAGCATATAATTTTTATAAAAGAAAAACTGGTGAGCCTCCTTTCTCAACGAGTATCTTGGGTTTCAAGGATAAACAATTTAAATCTTATCTTAAGAAAGGTAATGCTTATTATAGAATAAAGCATAGATTGAGAATGGCATTGCTTTATCAATATGCGGAACTTGAAAATAGGTTAGTTGTTGGAGCGGCAAATAAAAGCGAATATAAAATTGGCTTCTTCGTAAAACATGGGTGTGATGATGCAGCTGATATAATGCTGCTTTTAAATTTATATAAAACGCAGGTAAAAGAGCTTGCTAAATATCTTAATATTCCCTCAAGAATTATAGAAAAATCCCCGTCACCGGATATTATTCCCGGCATTACCGATGAAGAAGCAATAGGAATATCCTATAGAGAGCTGGATTTAATTCTGTTGGCTTTAGAGGAAGGATGGGGAAAATCCAATATAGCTAATGTTTTGGGGATAGAAGAAGAAAAAGTTATTTATGTAAAGAACTTAATTAAAAAGTCAGAGCACATGCGGAAGACCTATGTGCCAAAAAACAATTATCTATAATTATCGGCGAACTACTATTATTTGTGTCATATATTTTGACGATAAATAATTCAGGGTTTAAAAATAGTGTCTTGGATGTATTTTTTAGTAACGACTAATTATTAGCCTTAATCCATAGAGTTTTGTTTCTTGTGATAAAGTACAAAAAGATATTATTGCATACCGAACGAGGTTGTAAAAATTGTCCATTGGCATCGAATTGCGAGGATAAGAAAACTTTTGATTAATTCCTATAATATAGCGTACAGTAAAATTTCTGAATGTCCGAATGCACCATGAAGGTAGGATTCTGTCCAGAGTTGTTGTTTTTACTAGGACTTTTGGAGTAGAAACTTCCAGAGTGGTATAAATTTTATCCGTAAATTATCAATCATCTCAATTTGCTCATAATCGTCTGTGATGATTAAACCTGTTGACGATTTTAAATAATGTGCGGCACTTAATAGCCCTTTTATTTCACGGCTCCGAATTTTCTCTTCGTTTAAATTATCCATCGTAACTTGTATCGGGATGAATTGTTTATCACTTTGAATTACAAAGTCACACTCTCCACCGTTTGTAAAATAAAATAAATCGGGGATGTCGTAGAGCAACTTTAAAGCGACTGCATTTTCAGCTAATTTTCCGGAATCTCTGGAGAATCTGAAGCCATATTGATTTCTGATTCCGCTGTCGATTGTAAAGATCTTTTTAGGTGATCGTTTCTGTTCGGATAATTTAAAAGAAAATTTGTTGGCGTTGTATATCAGAAAGGCTTCCTGCAGAAAAGAAAAATATCTTCTTACATTATCAATTGATGTGTCAAAGATATTGCTAATTCTATTAAATGAATGCAGTGAGGATATATATGTTATACAATAATGAGCAATTCCCTCAAGGAGTTTAACGTCTCTTATTTGGTGCCGATAAACGATATCCCGATAAAGAATATCGCTAAAGTATTGACTCAGGATTCGTTTTTTTCTTTCATCACTTTCTGATAGAACAATTTCAGGGAATCCTCCCCATTGCAGGTAATGAAATAGTTTGTTTATAATTAGTGATTTATTTTCGGTTTTTTCGAGCTCATTTGAGTGGGATATTGAATTCCAGTTTAGAATTTCCATAAAGGAGAGTGGAAAGACAGTAAATTGGATATAACGTCCGGTTATAAGTGTGGAAATTTCGCTGCTTAGCAATTTAGCAGATGATCCTGTTATAAAGACCTTATGATCTTTAAGATCTGCTTCACGTCTTACCCAGCGCTGCCATTCAGGGACGTTCTGGATTTCATCCAGAAAATAATAGATTTTTTTATCGGGATTAATACGTCGTTTATAAAGCATTACTAAATCATCAATGAAGGTAGGGGACAGCGATGTTGAAAATTGAGGTTCCTCAAAGTTTAATATGAATATCTGCTTGGTGTCTACCCCACGTTTTTGTAATTCTGAAATTAATAATAGAAAAATGCTGGACTTGCCACTGCGCCGCACACCACTTAAAATAATCGGTAATTTATCGTCAATAAAATTATGAATCGTTTGAAGAAGCATTCGGTCTTTTAATGACGGGAGAGGTTTTTTACCCCAATAGTTCCAACGTACCAAGGTTTCAAAAATTCTATCCTGTTCCATATCCCCCTCTTTTTTATTAAATATAACCAGTATGCTGGTAGCTTACAGGTCACGGTATCTGCAAATTAGAAATCGAAATATTCCTCAACAGAATATTACCTGCTTGCATAGCAATATACACATCCGTGTCGGCACGTATTATATGTCCCGATGTCTTTGCTCTCATAACAACCGCATTCTTTACGTGTTGGATGAATAGTATCAGTGAATTGTATTTCAGGAAAGAGTTTGCTAAGCAGGACAGCATCAATGCAGTGCCCTTTTGGAATGTCAGCCATTCTACCAATAGTATCTTCGCAGCACGTGAAGACTTGAATTCCATGCTCTAATGCAATTTCCTTTACACGCTTTGCAAACTCCACCTGTTCATTGATCGCAGGTTTGATAAAATTCATTTTCCCGGAATTAGTGATATTATCCAATTTCCTTTTAACCTTACCGTAAAGGTCAATGAAGCTTATGTAACATCTTCTGGTAAAGCCCTCTAATGAGTCCGCCAGTTTTGAAAATGTCTCCAACCTCTCCTCAAACAAAGATAGATTAGAAAAGATTATCGGATCGAATCTCCATAGAACTTTATCCGCATCATAGCGTTCAGCCAGTATTTTAGCGGTTTTAATTGAAATTGATGAGTGTGGAACGAAAGGTTCAAGTATCTTCTGCACTTCTGCAGAGAATCCGGTTATAGTAAAATGAAAAACAAACCGTTTTTCGTAAATGGAGTCAATTTTATCGAGGATTGGTAGAAACGGGAGGTAATTTTTTGACCAGAAAACAATTGCTCCCACATCCTGTAGTTCGAGTGATATTTCGCTATATTTTCCAGAGAAGGGATTTCTAACTTTTGCAAATCCCTGTTTGACTTGTTCAAAAAACCATTCTCCGTAAAAAGCCGGGATGTCAGTCCTGCGACTTGCGGAGATTATATTTTTCTGTTTAGATTTTATTCCAATTTTAAGTAGTGATGTATTATTCAAGGTGTTTGTTCTGCTTTAGTAAATAAGTAACTAATTGAGAAAAAAAAGAATGTCAAACATTATTGTTTGTCATAAATGTCAGATTGAAGTTTCTGTCCTGCTTTATATGGAATCATGGATATTTGAAGAAAGGTTGCCTAATAAAATACGAGAAAGGGTTCTTTATAGAGGAGTCAAATAGGTTTGTAATCGTCGAATTTTAATTACTCTAACCCCAGCGCCTCGATTGCTTCCAGGTTTTGCTTTATAACCTGAATGAGTTTGTAATTTTCGTCGGCTGGGTAAAGATCAAAGGCAGTCTCTGCTTCCTTCAAAGCATAGTCGTACCAGCCCTTTTTGGTATATGCAATTGCAAGGCTTTGGTGAGCCTGATGATTATCCTCTTTAGCTCGTGTAGCTGCTATGAATTCGAGAATTGCTTCGTTTATTAAACCCTTATCATGATACCATTTACCGAGTTGATAATGCCTCTGATAATTGTCTGTGCAGCTAAAAAGCGCCAGAAGTATTAGTACAACACCGATGGAAACAGTAACTTTTTTCATATACATTCCTGAAATTTACTCCTCATATTCTTTGCTTAAATTTATTTTATCATTCGATAAAAACAAGGCAAAAAGAAATAAATTGATCAAATCGTTAAAACAGTTATGTAAAAAAACTAGCAGGAAAAATATTGAATAAATCATAATGTGTCACATGCAATTTTTCACTCCTGTCCAATATCTTTAATATTTACATATTTTTACACTATATTTGAATAATTAAATGTTAAATATCGACCTGAAAATGCTCTCTATAAAAATGGAACTGAAAAGATATCAAAAGAATTAATATATTACGTGTCTGATGCAGGTGCTTAAGGCATGGCTCTGGTAAAATTTGGAACATAAAAGTGTGAAAAGTAAACAGTGAAACTCCATTTATCAAACGATCTACTTATCATTTCAGCAGTTCTGCTTTCACTTGCAGTGTCCAATTTGGGCAAATCCCATGAAAGACTACGTCTGATTAGAGCAGACAAGCTCGAGCAATTTACAGAGAGAGATACTCCGGTAAAGAAACTTACAGGTGATGTCCACTTCAGGAAGGGAAAATTAGAACTTAAATGCGACCTGGCTTACTGGTTTGAGAATGAAGAGCGGGCAGATTTCTACCATAATGTTATAGTCACCAAACAATCTAAAGTACTGCAAGCCGATACATTGACATACTATAGTGATAAGGATGTTATTTACGCGCGAGGGCATACTTCATTAAAAGATGATGAACTGATACTAAAATCCGAGTCCATGACATATTTCGTTAATGATGAAATAGTAGAAGCTGATGGAAATGTTTTTTTAGAAGATAGAGACAGAGACATTCAGGCAGATTTTGTCACATATTTTTCAAATGATAAAAAGGCGGTTGCAATAAATAATGCTGTAATAAATGATAAGAAGAGGAGAACATCACTTTTTGCTGATAGCTTAATCTATTTCAATGAATCTGGTAACATTGAGGCAACTAAAGAACCCGTGCTAATAAGGCGAGACTCTTCAGGAATAGAATCCTTTAGAATAAGTGGAGATATCATTGAGGGACATGAAGACGAAGGGAATTTTCTTTCGAAAGGTAACGTTGAAATCTGGCGGGAGGATTTCAAAGCCTATTCAGAAATAGTGGATTATGTCGATTCGCTGGAGTCAGCTACTTTAATCGGTAATCCGAGAGTGGTGAGCAATGATCAGGAGCTCTCCGGCAAAAAGATGGTTCTATATCTCAAAGACGAGTCTTTACATTCTCTATTTACCGATCAAAGTGCGATGGCTACATCAACATCTAAAGCTTATCTACCCGCAAAGTCTTCCGATTCTACGGGAACAGCTACTCGAGACTCAATAAAAGTGCACGATGAGATTACCGGTAAAAATATGGAAATATATTTTAAAAATGGTAAAACCGATTCAATTCGTGTATCGGGAATGGCAATAAGTTATTATAATGTGCTGGAAGATAGCATAATTCAGGGTGTAAATATAACAAGCGGCGATACTGTAGTTATGACTTTTCAGAATGGGAAAATCTCTCTTATAACTGTAATTGGTGGAACCCAGGGAAGATTTATTCCTGACAGAACTAACGAAAAGGTTGATACAACAGTCATCTATTCATCAGAGAGAATTGATTATTTCCTAAATGATAAAGTGACCAACCTGATTGAAAGATCGTCAATTAAATCCGGAGATTTAGCACTTACAGCTGGCAAAATTTCAATCGATTGGAATAAAAACCTTCTTTATGCATTTCCATTAGGTATTCCGCCATACGATTCGATTACCGGTAATGTGCCTACTCTAAATCAGAAGGGTACCGAACCGTTCTCAGGTGAAAGTATGGTTTATAACATGAGAACGCAAAAAGGCAGAATCATTGAGGGCGCAACAAAAGTTGAGGATGGTTTCTATTACGGAAGTGATATACACAAAACAGATAAAGAAGTTTTCTATGTTTCAGATGGGATTTATACGACGTGTGATATTCCCGAACACCCACATTACTATTTCAAAAGCAAAAAGATGAAGCTGATACAGAAGGATAAAATAATTGCTCGCCCGATAGTTCTTTATATTCATGATATCCCTATTCTCGGTCTTCCTTTTGGAATATTCCCCAATAAAGGTGGTAGAAGACACTCTGGCTGGATAATGCCGACTTATGGGGAAAATAAAAGCGTCGGCGGATTTATAAAAGGACTCGGATATTTTTGGGCACCAAATGATTATATGGATCTCCGTTTTACAGGTGACTTTTTTGACAAAAAAGGCATTATTTTTCACTACAAAACCAGATACTCTCTCCGATATAAATTCAACGGCTCTCTTAATGGCTCATATTCGAACGACTTTTTCTCAAATTTCCCTAAAAGGCAGTGGAGTCTTAATGTGAATCACAGCCATAAAATAAGCCCGACGATGCGCCTAAGCATTAATGGAAGATTTGTCAGCAGCGATTCATACTATAGAAAGATGGGAATAAATAGAGACACGCGTTTAAACCAACAGCTGATCAGCAATGCGACTCTCTCTAAAACATGGCCCGGTAAACCATACTCTCTTTCGATGAATTTCAACCAAACTAAGAATCTTCAGGCTAATACTCAGATTCTTTCTCCCCCGACGAGTAGCAGTCAGAAGGTTAAATATGTAAATCGTTCCCTGCCAAACATCTCTTTTAGTAGAAGCCAGAAGCCAATTATCCCTTTGAAACCGTGGAAAGATGCTTCTCAGTCAAAATGGTATAATAACATATATTTTACCATAAGTTCCCGTTTGAAGAACAAACAGGATATTTATTACCAGAGTACAGCTATTGAAGAGGACTCATTGATATGGGAGAAGCAAGATATAAAGAAAAATGCTATTACGCATAATATCTCTTTGAACAGCTCTCAAAAGCTGCTCAGTTTTATAACATTGAACCAAAATATGAGCATTAATGAGGGATGGGTTTTCGAATATTATGAGCCTGTTATTGATTCGGAAGTTTTTGTCGGTGAAAACAAAGTTTATGGTTTTAAAGCCCGTCATACAGGAAGCGCTTCGTTAAATGCACAAACAAAAATCTATGGTCTATTTCCTCTTCGGATAGGCGCACTTCAAGCCGTTAGACACGTAATTACTCCGAGGATAGGACTCAGTTATAGACCGGACTTTACACAACCCATTTTTGGATGGGACCCGGGTTATGTACAGTATGATGTTAATGGAAACAAATTTGATCCTTTTAGCTCTACACTTCTTGGTTCGACCCCCTCTGGCGAGCAGAAATCGCTGACTGTAAGTGTTAGGAACATTTTTCAGGCTAAAACGAAACACGGGGATAAAGAGAAAAAATTTGACCTTTTTACAGCAAATTTATCTACGAATTACAATTTTGCAGCAGAGAGTCCAAAATGGGCACCGATTTCTTCCAATTTGAGGACACAGGTAACTAAAAAATTAGCTATTAATTTAAGTGCATCTCATGACCTTTATGCCTATAACAGCAGAAAGTGGAATAAGACATGGTACGGTATCCCGATTCCAAGATTGACGTCCCTGAGCGCTTCAACAGGGTTTTCGCTATCCGGGAAAAGATTTGGGAAAATTGCTCCAGCTGCTACAGTAACAGATACTTCTGATACAATGGCAACAGATATTATTTCGCCATCATTGAGTTATGATGAAGATCTTGTTGAGACTCCACTAATTAGAGGAGCAGGTAGCGATTTCTGGAATGCGAATTTCAGTTTCCGATATTCATTTTCCCAAAGGAATCCCGAAATTTCTAAATCAGAGTCTCTCTGGATGACTTTTAACTTGAAAGTAAAAATTACTTCGAAGTGGAAATTAGGTTATAGAGCTAATTTTGACTTACTGGACAAAAGGTTAGTCAGTCAGGATATTCATATTGATAGAGATCTGCACTGCTGGCAGTTGTCTTTCGGATGGACGCCATCTGGCTACGGAAAACAATATACTCTTTTGATCAATGTGAAAGCGCCTTCACTTAAAGATTTGAAATATGAAGAGCGTGGAGGAAGACGCAGGGGATATGGATTTTAATCCGATTTTTACATTGGGACTCTCCGTTGGGACCGCTGTGACATTGCGGAGTAAGCCGATGCGGATATATTAGTATAGGACTTAACCCGGTCAAAGAAAACCCATTCTATTTAAACACTTAAGGTATAACTTCGATACTTTTTTCCAGTATTCTATTAAAGGACATTACGCTGAAAATTGATGATACTTTTTAAAGCTGAACAAGGTACAGAGACTTTAAGATTTCTCCACTTTTACGTGGACAAAATACGATATATCTTCATGAGTTCAGCATCCAGAGGTTTTTTCTTCTCCCAGGTTTCCAACAAAGGTATGTATGTGATGGAGTTGTTTTGCCATCCAACCATGATATCAGATTTTCCATCTTTTAAAGCAATAACGGCATAATACCCTAGGCGACTTGCAAGAAGGCGATCGGTTGCAGTCGGGCTGCCACCTCTTTGTGTATGACCCAGTACACATACGTGGGAATCTATATTGTACTTTTCTTTCATTGCTTGTGCAATTGAATGTGCATTTCCTAACTCATCTCCCTCCGCAGAAATAACGAGACTACTTGTTTTCCCGGTTCTTGACCAAGTTTTTACCATTTTACCTAAATCTTCAATTGTCACGTTGGTTTCTGGTACAAGAATCTCTTCAGCGCCTCCACAAATACCCACTTCCAGAGCTATAAACCCTGATTGACGTCCCATTACCTCGACAATAAACAATCTATCATGGGAAGCAGCGGTATCTCTAATTTTGTCTATTAAATCAAGAGCAGTACCGACAGCTGTATCGTATCCAATTGTTATATCAGTTCCATAAATGTCATTATCTATTGTTGCAGGAGCACCTATAACTTTAATCCCATATTCTGTGCTGAGTGCGTGTGCACCACGAAAGCTGCCATCACCCCCAATTACTATTATTCCATCAATATCCCAATCTTTTAACGTCTCTGCAGCACGACTTCGACCTGACTTGTGGTAAAATGATTCGCAACGTGATGTCTTTAAAAAAGTTCCGCCTTTCTGAATGATGTTACTTACCGACCGGAGAGAAAGAGGAATAAGTTCACCCTCTACCAGACCCTTGTATCCTCCGGAAATACCAACGATGGTTAAGCCTTCATTAATGGCAGTTCTTACAACTGAACGGATGCATGCATTCATTCCAGGTGCGTCACCACCGCTAGTTATTACAGCTATTTTGTTTACGGTTTTCATTTTAATTCCAATATATATTTAAAGAAACATTCGGTGAAATTTACAATAAATCATTTTAAGATAACAGTGTAAGGAAAAATGTAGTTGTCGAAATATCCAGCTTAAAAAGATGTATTTACCACAAGATCTTTATTTTATAAATGTGCAATAATTAGCATTTATGCGTGTTTTGTGAATTAATTAGATGTAGATAATCAGAAAAAGTAGTAGTAAAAGAATTACTTGACAATAATTAGTATATGTGTGAATTTTTGTTTGTGTTTTTTAACTGTTGATAAAAAGGATGAATATTAGTAGAGTTGGTTTAAAGTAGACCATTTGAAGAGATAAATGAAAATAATTTAATGGAGATATTTCCTGATGAGTGAAAAAATCAATGGTAACGATAGAAATAGAAAAATACTACCCTTCGATAAAGAAATTTCTGAGGTTTGTGAAAAGTGTTCGGGTAAAATAGTATACCGAAAAAGTTCTTTCTTTGGTAAAATGGTCTACTACAAAATCTGCAATGATTGCGGATGGTTCCAGAAATTAAATGAAGAAGATTGGAGAGAGAAGGTTGTTAAAGCCACGGAACCCAAGGCAAAGAAAAAAAGCAATGCTGAAACCTAGTTGATAATACTCTAATTCTTTGGTGTTTTAAAAAACCTAAACCATATCACTTTGTTGTTTATATAATTTTATAGTTTTTAAAATTCCAAAAATTCTCTGTAGATTTTTTCAATTCCAAGGAGTGTTTATAAAATTGTTCGGGACTCAATTCCTTAACCGAAAGAATTCCCTGATACTTGTGTCGTGGTTCGTATGAAGTTGAGAAATTATTCCTCTTTATCGGCGAAATGATATGTAGCCGACGT
>DAOUYY010000210.1 GCA_030665885.1 Fidelibacterota bacterium | reverse complement strand
AAAGGTTATACTATCAAGCCCCTTCAATTCTCGTACAAATTCCCCGCTTTTACTTTTATCTTTCAGATTAACATAATATGATATTTCCATATAATCCTCTTCTCCAATAGATTTCACATTGATGAGATTATATTTCTTGCAATACTTTTCAAGAAGAGGTATGTATGGAGGTTCCTTTTTCCCAATACCTCTATAAGAAAATTGAACTAACAATTCTTTCCTTTTGGGATAAGCAAAACTGACTTTTGAAAGAGTTAGTAAAACTATACCAATAAATATAACCCCGATAAATGCAACCTGATGTAAACCAACTCCAGCCGCCATTCCAAGTACTAATGAGAAAAATATGAAAACTATGTCCTGAGTATCCTTAATTGCAGTACGAAATCTAATAATGGACATTGCTCCCACTAAACCAAATGCACGGGCTAAATTGTTACCAATCACCATAATAACAATGCTGGTTATCATTGAAAGAATAATCAATGAATTAATATATGTGATCGAATAAGTTGGTCCTTTGTAAGTCCAGCGATAAAGAAACGATATTAATAGACCACAGATAAAGGCTGCAAATATATTTATAACAACCTCACCGGGGGTAATTGAAAAAACGAAAAGGTTTCGAAAATCATTAAACATTTTTAAACTAAGACCTCATTTTATATTTTATTATACAATGATTGAGAAAATTCAATGGATGAACGTTTGAAAAACCTCTTTAATTCACTTTTATGCTTATCAATACATATTGCATATTTTGATACTGTACGCCGCTGCAATTCTAATTTTTCAATTATGGATTTTAGCCACAAAGGATATCCACAAATAAACTTAATTTCCAGTATAAAATAATCTGTCAAAGAATAAACCGACTTATGCTTCGAAAACAGATCATCTGTTGAAGTACTTATTTTACTACGCAGGTTCTTATCAAAAGTAATCCGTAATTCAGTATTAAATTTGCTATAATATGCTTCTCTATTATAAACAATCAACACAACAGGAACTAAAGATTTGCCATACAAATAATATAAAAATTTCCGTGCGTCTTCCTTTGATTTAGGAAATTTATTACCATCCAAGATGTACTGATCAATATTTCCAGTTAAAAAAAGACCTTTGACATTCTCAAAATACAATGGAGATCTACTTTTGGAAATGAATGACTCGTCTTTTTGTTTCACTTCAAGGAAAACAATCTGATTTTCTACAGGTCTATCATATCCTCTCAGGCGTAACTTTTTCCGCAGCTTTAAACCAGATATTTTCTCCTGATATAAACTCAATCTACAGGTATCAAAATAGATGCTACGAACAGTATAATCAACTGAATCACTCTTCGATAAATAACTATCCAATCTAACATACGGCAATAGCATTGCTCGAATATCATCGAGTAATTCATTAGAAACCAGATATTTATATTCCTGTCTTATATACATTTACCGAACGCTTTTTACTAAAATATTCTTTTAAAATACTCCGGAATAGATACCGGTTGACATTTAATTGTACAACCTGCTAAAGTCCCGGAAATAAAATCCTGTGAATAACTACCGATAACGGCAGTTACAACTACTATCTGTCTGTTGTTCAGAATTTGAACTACATTACTCGTTTTATATACGGTCCCATGTAATTGATCACTCATTCCCGGTACTTTAATCCGCACTTCCTGGTCTTTATCGATAAAATAATGATCTTTCCATTTCACAGGCATGATTACTACATAAGAAGAAGTGTCTTGTACTGATACTAAAGAATCTGAATTAAAAAACCATTGAATAGCACCATTAAGTGGAGTAATCAATACTAACTGTCTTATTCTACCATATATACTTAAAATCTCATTCTCTATAGACTTAATTTTAGCAAGTTGCGTATTGATAAGCTCTTGCTGCGCACCGGTTGTTACCGTTTGAAGTCGAGCCTCAGCAATATCAACTTTTATATCATACAGTTCTAACTTATTGCTGGCAATCTCAAACTCTTCCTTTGATATTAAATTCTGATCTCTCAGCTCTCGCAAACGGTTAACAATTGATCTTTGTTCATTTACTCTTTCTCTTTCATGAGCTAACTTCCGCTGAGCTTCCGTTATTATAGATTCCTTTTCACCCGCTTCATACAACTTAAGAGTAGCTTTTGCAATGGATAATTCTCCTTCTAATTTAGAAAGCATATATTCCAACTCACTCGAATAAACCACGCCAACTGTATCGCCCGAACTGACAAAGCCTTTGGAGGAAATTGATGAATTCAGTTTAAAATTTGTAATATCACCTCTGTCAAACTGGATAGAAGTGTACTGCTGAACTACTTCATTTAAATGGTCACTTAGTATACTAAATAGCTGGTTATCCTGGCTTTTAATAACAAGCCATTCAAAATGAGGAATAACTTTTCCGGGTACTTTTACATAAAATGGAATCTTGAAGGGGAAAAATAGAATAAACATAATCACAATAATTGCTGTTAATAATATGGAAAATAATTTCATTCTTTTCTTTTTCATTTTAGACACTTTCAATATTTCATCATAAACCAAATGCACTTTAGTCAATGCTAAAAATAACAATAAAACTGCCTTTTCCAAAGCGGAATAAACGAAATAGAAAATCTTTCATCTATAATTCTACTTATCTCACAGGAGTCTCAACGGTGACCCTCGTGATCTCTAGAGCGGATCGCGGTAATTTTCATTATTTCAAATTGCCCCGAAGGGGTCTCCTTGAGGCAAAATGAAAATTGTAAATTGCAGATTGTAGATCTTCCCAGAGGGACGCCTCTGGCGCAAATTGAAGAATAGTGTATTGATTGGTTGGAATGCGAACTCGGCGGTTCGCGGTACAATAAATATGTCACTCCCTCGGAGTTCAGAGCATTTATTCGTTATTTATTTGCTACAAACATAACACTCCTAACGGAGTTAGAAAACATACAGAACTTCCCGTTCTGGTATGAGTTCACTCATACCTGATTTCATCCATAGCAACATTGTTGGAATGCAAACCAGGCAATTCGCACTACTAAAGGAATGCGAACCAGAGGTTCGCGGTACAATAAATAGATTGAAAATTAGTCCTTGGCTGGCGGATGGTTCGCAGTACAAACAAAAAAGCCCCGAATATCGGGGCAGTAAGTAGTAGGTAGTAAGTAGAAAAAAATAATCAATTACAAAATTTCTCAGGTTTATTTGTAATACTATAAAGCATTTGCTTTACCCCGTGTAATTTAAATTAGAATAAATTCAATCTCAATTTTAACAAATTTTATTACACAGGGTAAACCTCAGTATATTTGCAACGGGAATGAATAGCGAGTGAGGAATAGGGATTGCTTCAACCAATAAATTGGGATTCGCAGTGAAATTACTGATGGGCAGATTGCCATCCCGATACACTTCGCTATCGAAACAGGCTGTCGCTTCGCAATGATAGATAGTATAATTAAGAATTTTGAATTATGAAATATGAATTGTTTTCTGAAGATTTAATCCCACCAAGCGGCGGGAAAGTCAATAGTCTTATTAACTCTTCACAATCTTGAATTATATTTCTTTTTGTTATATATACGCTTTCTAATATTAATCTTAATCAATATCATAATAGATCCCAATGGGATAAGCAGACTCATTAATTATATCTAATATTTTATGTTCATCATAGAAAAGTGTGTGTATCAATCTTAAGATTTGTGAAAAATAGAGCTTGTTCCTTTAATAATTGGGATTATTATTCAGTGATCATTAGTTCCTTTTTTCACCACCGAAAAAAGGAACTAAAAAAGTTCCGTATGAGCCGGACAGGCGCCAACTACGAAACTCTTCGGGGAATTCCCTTGCTACACGGATGAAATTTAAGGTGTGAATATGTCTCAATTTCCAGAATATATGTTAGAATTACTAAAAACACTTTAAAAATTAATAAAGGTAAACCTACTGCTGAAAATTTCATCTATTCGCTTCGCTAAGGAATTCCTTGATCCGACGAGTTCACAAAACTCGTTACATGGCTCCCCGCCTGCCTGTCGGCAATAATGTCGGGCAGGTGCTGCGGAACTGACATTTCGACTGCAGAGTACAACCCTACAACCAGTGATACGAGGCTATAACCAATTAAGCTCAAAACTGTACCTCTCCTAACTCCCGGTACAACTGTTGTATCTTCCGATCTTCCTCATTAGAAGAAAACTTTTTACCATTCGCAAATATTTGCGGCGCTCCTTCTAATAACTGTTTCTTCCATTTCGAAACCTGATTTGGGTGTACTTGGTATGTCGCTGAAATCTCATTAATTGTTCTTAGACATTTAATTGCTTCAAATGCTACCTTTGAT
>DAOUYY010000226.1 GCA_030665885.1 Fidelibacterota bacterium | reverse complement strand
GGTTTATGCACCAAGAAGAGACTGGGATAAGGTAAAAGACATGTTAATGAAAGCCGGCAAGCTGGACCCTTCATATAAAGAAAAAGTCAATAAACACACAAAAAGATATTGGAGTGAGATCCATACTGAAGGGGCAAACATATTCAATAATTCAATTCGTGCCATATTACCAATGGAAAAAGATTCTCTCCTGTTACTGGCTACAGAAAAATTCAAAAAAGCTCTCTTTATAAAATCCGACGAAGTCCCCACCTATAATGGAATAGTGAAATGTTATTTTATGCTCGATGACACTCTCAATGTCAAAAAATATACAGAAATGGCAAAGGAAAATGGCGTCTTCGATCAAGATGTAATGTACTATTACTTTCAGGTTATGTGGCAACCTGAATACCAGGAAGAAGCTTTAGTAAAATTAACTAATATCATTTCAGAACATCCTGAAGCTCTTCAGCTTCAAGTACTAAAAATTCAGTTTCTGAGCGAGGTAGAAAGATTCGAGGAAGCGCTTGATGTAGCAAAAAAAACATCCACTGAAAACCCGGATAATACTGACCTTAGATTCGTCTTAGCCCAGATTTATGTTAAAACCGGTGACTATGAATCAGCACAATATGAATATCAAAAAGTTCTCGCTGAAAATCCTGATGACGTTGATGTCCTTTTGAGAATAACAGAAGCTTTTTTTCAGTCAAAGGATTGGATAATGGCTGAAGAATATTCTCGCAAACTTGTAGAACTTGATCCGGAGAATATTTTCGGTTATGATGTCCTCTGGAAGTCACTTTATAATCAGGGTAATAAAGAAGAAGCGGAAAAATACCGCCAAATCGAAAAAAGCCTGCGCTAACTTTTTCAATGTAATTTCGCTAATATATAGTCAAAAAACCGACCTGAACAGTCGGTTTTTTTCTACTTTTAACATGAGTACTACAATTTATCATTTTACCCAATACGCGTTCGTTTATTTAAATATCCTGTTAAAGCAAGATCAAGTGATTTATCAGTTGTTAATAATATATAGTCAATATTGTTAGCTCTACATTGCAATTTGTAATGTTCAATAAAACTATTTACGGTTCTCTGATATGCTTTCTGTATATGCCAGGGTTCTGTAACCAGTTCGTTTTTAGTTTCCATATCAACAAACCGAGTCTGTCTATTAAATGAAAATTTCACTTCCTGTGGATCTAAAATTTGAAATAGAATTACCTCATGCCTTTTATGTCGAAAATGCTTAAGTGCATTAATTACTTTATCCGGCTCATCTAATAAATCTGAAATCAAAATGATCAGCCCGCGTTTTCTTATCTTCTCAGCCATCTCGTGAAGCAATGGAGCAATATCAGTTTCTTCCCCTGGCAATGTACTTTCTAAGGCACTTAGAACTAAATTCAAATGACTTTTTTTTGCAAACGGCGGTAGATAAAAACGCACTTCTGAATCGAACATTGTAAGACTTACAGCATCTTGCTGCTTAAGCATGAGATACCCAAGCGCTGCAGAAAGATAACTGGCATAAGAAAGCTTTGTGATATTTCCGGATTTATATCCCATTGAACCACTTTTATCGAGTAAAATATGCGATTTCAGATTCGTTTCTTCTTCAAATTGCTTGATATAGTATCTATCTACCCTCCCATACAATTTCCAATCAATATGTTTGATCTCGTCGCCAGGTATATAAGGACGATGCTCGGCAAAT
This sequence comes from Fidelibacterota bacterium, assembly GCA_030665885.1. GTDB lineage: Bacteria > Fidelibacterota > UBA2242 > UBA2242 > UBA2242 > BS750m-G69. Next base: position 2,163 of record DAOUYY010000226.1, on the reverse strand, counting down.
TCTACCGAAAAACCGTGGTAGGGACTTTTATGCAAACCAATGATAAATCCTTCAACAATTAATCTTGCTCGCAAAGACATATTATCAAGCTTAGAGATTATCTCAGGATCAAGATACTTTCGTTTGTCCACAGCTGGATTAATCACTCTGTTCTCTCGCTTTTAGATAGACTGTACAAATCAAATTCCACAGATGATTTTATTTGGTATCCTTCCTCATTAATTCCAATTAATGGTAACTCCCGTATTTTGTATTATCCTCACATTAAAAATTCCAGCAATTTCTCAGTAATTGAATCTGTATCAATACCCTCAGCTTCGGCATTAAAATTCAGAATGATTCTGTGTCTAAAAACCGGCTTGGCAACTCTAACGACATCATCTCTATTAGGAGTGGGTCTTCCCTCTAAAATAGCGTAAGTCTTTGCGCCAAGAATGAGATATTGCGATGCTCTAGGACCCGCTCCCCATTCGATCCACTTCTTTACAAAATCTGGAGCGTCCTTCAGCACCGGTCTTGAAGAGGTAACAAGCTTAACAGCAAATTCAACAATGTTATCAGCAACAGGCACACGCTTTACAAGGTGTTGGTAATTCAAAATTTCATCTCTACTTACAACTTTGTTAAGAACAACTTCTAAATCAGATGTTGTAGACCTTACTATTTCTACTTCCTCTTGCGGATTCGGGTAATCAACTTTTAAACTAAACATAAAACGATCAAGCTGAGCTTCGGGCAGTGGATAAGTTCCCTCTTGCTCTATTGGATTTTGAGTTGCCAGAACAAAAAAAGGCTCCTCTAAAACATAGGTCTTTCCTGCTGTCGTAACTCTGTGCTCCTGCATTGCTTCTAAAAGTGCAGATTGTGTTTTAGGAGGTGTTCTGTTTATTTCGTCGGCGAGAATAATATTTCCAAAGATTGGACCTTTAAAAAACCTAAACCCTCGCTTTCCGGTCATTTTATCCTCCTCAAGAATTTCTGTTCCAGTAATGTCAGATGGCATAAGATCAGGTGTAAACTGTATCCTTTTAAACGACAGATCAAGAACATGCGCTAATGTTTTTATCATCAGTGTCTTTGCAAGACCGGGTACACCGATCAAAAGACAATGCCCCTGACATAGCTGAGCAACAATCAACTGATCAATTATCTCATGCTGACCAATTATTACTTTACCAATTTCAGAAAAAATCTTTCCCCGCATCTCTTGAAGCAATTCGATAAGTGCTACGTCGTTTTTATTATCCATATTTGTTACCTTCTTATTAATATTGACGTGAATCTAAAACTTTCCAACAATAAGAGCAAGCCAGGTAGGGTTGCCCTATTGTAATACGAAGTTTTATCGGAAAAAGAAAAAATCAACTTAAGACGACAACTTTTCTTTAAATCTCTCCTTATAATCCTCATAATCAGGAAGAAAACGTTCATATTTCTCATGCATTAATGGTGAAGAAATTATATAATCGGCTGAGGATCTATTACATGCAAGCGGTATATTCCATACTACTGAAATCCTTAACAGAGCTTTTACATCCGTATCATGAGGCATTGGTTCAAGTGGGTCCCAGAAAAAGATTAAAAGATCTATATTACCTTCTGATATTTTAGCTCCGACCTGTAAGTCACCCCCCAGAGGTCCACTTTGAAGATAATTTATTTTTAAATCAAACTCCTTAGTAAGTAATTTACCCGTTGTACCTGTCGCATATAATTCATGTTTCTTTAAAAATTCTCGATTAAATTTTACCCACTCAAGTAAATCACGCTTTTTATTATCATGCGCAATAAGAGCAATTTTTTTCTTTTTTATCTTTGGTGCACGTTTATCATTCATATATCTTATCTCCTCTCTGAATGGAATTAGGAAGAATCTAACTATTAATAAAAAAATAGCCAAAAGTTATTCTATCATAATTTCATCGAAATCCTTCATCCATTTTTCTAATACCTCAGTTGTGGGAATGTTTTAAATTTAATAATAAACCACTTGCCATAGGCATCCGGCTGCTGACGGAAAAGGGGTTTTTTCATTGGGTTTCTTATATAAACCGTTTTAACCTACCCGACTTCGGTCAGGCGGGCGGTTTACTTTCCAATAACTGAGGGATTATCCATTTTTTCAAATAATCGCTGTAATTAAAATTCTTCCTTAACTCCAAG
>DAOUYY010000102.1 GCA_030665885.1 Fidelibacterota bacterium | reverse complement strand
GTGTACATTTGTGCCTGCTTGTCCGGCAGCTGCCGGACGCAGACAGGTAATTTGTGGATAAAAAATTTTATTAATAAAAGTGTGGTGAATATTGGTTAGGAATATTTTAGTAGTTTTTAGTATTGTAATAGATACTATCATATTTGGTGTAATGTGTTTGATAGTAAGTCCATTTGATTGGAGAGGTCATGTTCATGGATGGATCATCAGGATTTGGGCAAAAATTGACCTATGGTTGATTGGGGTAGAAATCAGTGTCAAGGGGCTGGAAAATTTGGAGGATACTAATCCATCAGTTATTCTAATGAATCATGAAAGTGCTCTTGATATCCTAATTGTACTTGCTGGATTACCAATAAATCAACGTTTTATGGCAAAGAAAGAATTATTTAAGATCCCGATATTCGGTTGGGGACTTGCTTTTGGCGGTCATATATCTATTGATAGAGCAAATACAAAAAAGGCTGTAGAGTCTATCAATAAAAATTCAAAGAGAATTATAAAGAAAAAATTGAATATAATTGTGAGTCCTGAAGGTACCCGGAGTCCTGACGGTGAAATGGGCTCTTTTAAAAAAGGTGGGTTTAAACTTGCCGAAAAATATGATTTACCGCTGATTCCTGTTACAATACTTGGTTCCCGCTATTGCATTCCCAAAAAGAAACTTACAGTAACACCCGGCAGAGTTGGTTTAATCATAGATTCAGCAGTTAAAGTTTCAGATTTCCCCAATTTAGTAAGTTGCATGAATTCAATTCGGGAAACTATGATTCACAATAAAGATGAATACGAATCAGAAAGGACTAAAAAAATCATTGCTTAATTGTAATGTAAGTCAGGTTCTTGAATCGAGACCTTTTTTTACCTGGAAGGAGAAATCACTCTATTCTTGCTGGCTAAATCAATCTTTTCCACAAGAGCATTTAAGAACTCTTCAGGGAAATAAGATAAGCATACTTTCTTCTGGTAAGCGCAATGAACTTGAAGGACCTGATTTTTCAGACGCTTTAATTTTAATTGATGATCAATTTTTTCGTGGTAATGTTGAAATTCATTTAGAAAGTAAAAATTGGTATATCCATAAACATCATGAGGATCCGGTTTATAATAGCACAATTCTACATGTAGTTGTTAGGGGAGATCCGAATCTTGAAATTACAACGCAGGATGGTAAATCTGTTCCAACTTTAGTTCTTTTAAACTATAAAGAATTAGACGAAAATGAATCTTTTCGCTGTGAGGAATGGAAAGGAGTAAAATGGATTGGATTACGTGAAGTTTTGATGAATTACTCTCAAATCAGATTTCAACGAAAATGTCTAACAGTCCAATCGGACCTGATGCAAATTGATCCTGAGCAGTATTTTTATAAAGGATTATCAGAAGTTTTAGGATATAGCAGAAATCGAGAAGCTTTCAAATCTCTTGCAGATAAACTTCCCATATCAATGGTTTATGACATTTTATCTAATAATGATAGCGAAAAATTGATAATCCTTGAAAGTTTATATTTTGGTACAGCGGGATTTCTTAATTCAAATTATCAACGTTTTGTATCGGATTCAAAATATTTAGATGGACTTAAGGAAAAATGGTGTAGCCTTAGTAGAGAATTTGATGTTGAGATAGACAAGTCCTTTAGATGGCACTTTGCGGGTAGCAGACCGGTGAATCACCCGACTTACAGGATAGCAGCTTTAGTTCAAATTATCTACAAGATGTTTCCTGATTTTCCAGGACAGCTTTGGATTAACCAGATGGGTTCAGAGAGATCGTTGGATGAAGTTATCCAATGGACTAGATCTTATTTTCAACAACCTTATGGTATGTGGAAAAATCATCCGCTTTTTGCTTTTCATCCTGCAAGATTATTGATAGGTAATGCAAGACTTATGGACATTTGTACTAACCTTCTATTTCCTTTTTCATGGGCAATTGGATCGATAAAGAAAAAGGAGAAAATTATGACAAGGTCTACAGAATTTGCCAAAAAAATCGGAAAAGGGGAGATTCCATCAAGCGTTCAAAAAATGCTCTCAAGGCTGTCTATTCCTTCATCAAAGCTGAGTACTAACTGTTTAATCCAAGGCGCTATAGAATTTTTAAGGAGGTTTTGTGATTTGAAGCTGTGTAAACTTTGCCCATTGGAGCAACATGTATATAAATAAAAAAATGGTAAATAGAGCAGAGGTCAGCATTATCTCTAACTCTTTAAAACATGACGGTAAAAAGGTGGTTTTTACCAACGGATGCTTTGATATTTTGCACGTTGGACATATTGAGCTTTTGGGGAAGGCTAAATCTTTTGGTGATGTATTAATTGTGGGATTAAATTCAGACGATTCGGTAAAACATTTAAAAGGAAATGAGAGGCCAATTAATTCTGTAAAGGATAGAACCAGGGTGCTTTCTGCAGTGGAATCCGTGGATTTTATTGTTATTTTTAATGAGGATACGCCTTATGAACTACTCCGGGAAGTACGGCCGGACATTCTGGTTAAAGGAGGTGATTACTCTTTAAATGAAATAGTTGGGAGAAATATTGTTGAATCTTATGGTGGGAAGGTAGAAGTAATTCCCTTACTCAAAGGGAAATCTACAACAGATGTTATTAATAGGATTATACAGTCGGAAAAGGCAAAACACCTTGACAATAAATAGAGTATAGTATAATTTCCGACCTGTATTTATAAAAAGTTGAATTAATGGAATTATATGAGTGATATTCGAAAACACGTAATACGGGACTTATTTTTATTATTTTTAATTATTTCTTTAGGATTTTCTGCAGATAAGAATATTAATGAGCAATCTATTATAACTGATATAAGTAATGACATAGAAAATAACTCAGATGAACTTTTCGAATTACTATTTTCTGAGGCTAAATCTTATTATGTTGAAGCTTTAATTTCTGGACATTTCAAAGATACTTCAGAAGTGAAGTATTGTTTTGATCGTTCATTTGAAGCTATTGCGGAAATTGGTGAGTTAGATACGCTTAACCCTTTGCAAAAAGATGATTTTAATAGGTTTTGTGAAAAGATTTCTAATGATTTTCAGATAAAATTTTCTTATTTAAATGGTGACTCCGGTGCTATTGGTGCAGCCTTTATAAGAGAAGAAATTAATCAAACGGTATTGGATACTGTCCGTGTTGGTTGGGATACATTGGTGGTCTTGGACGATCGTCCAGGACATCTTCCGATTGTTACTTCACAAAAGATTGAACATATTATTGAGTTTTTTGTAGAGAAGGAGCATAAACGTTTTCAAGAATGGTTAGATAATGCAGGGTTATATCGGGAACACATGCTCCCGATTCTACGAAAATACGGGCTGCCTGATGAATTGTTTTATCTTGCTTTGATTGAGAGTGGTTATAACCCCTTAGCATATTCTTATGCACATGCAGCTGGCCCATGGCAATTTATAGCTGGTACCGGAGCACGTTACGGTTTGAAGCGGAATTGGTGGATGGATGAGAGAAGGGATCCGATCAAGTCCACTTACGCAGCGGCAAAATATCTTCGTGAACTTTGTGATGAATTTGATGATTGGTTTTTGGCTCTTGCTGCATATAATTGTGGCGAATTGAGAGTATGGCGTGCAATTCGATGGGAAGGAACGAGGGATTACTGGAAGCTTAGGTCTCTGCCACGCCAGACCCGTAACTATATTCCAACTCTTATGGCTGGAATTATTATTGCATTAAATCCTCAAAAGTACGGTTTCGAGAATACCCCAAAAGATACCTGGTTATGGGATGAAGTAGTTTTAAATAGATGTTATGAACTTGAAAATATTGCCAAAGTATCTGGTATCTCAGCCAAAGATCTTCGTGATTATAATCCTGAATTAAGGAGATGGACAACCCCTCCAGGAGAAAAAAAATATACGCTTAGAGTTCCAAAAGGAAAATCTAAAGGGTTGGCTGATAAACTCGCAAAGTTACCCGATATTGATAAAAAACCACAATGGATAACTCATAGGGTTAGACGGGGCCAAACTCTCAGCTATATTGCAAGAAAGTATGGGACCAGTATCTCATCTTTAGTTGCTGCAAATAGTATAAGGAATAAAAATCAGATAAAAGTGGGACAGAAACTTCAAATTCCTGCTAATAATTACCGTGCTGCGGTTTATTCTACTTCCTCTAAGAAAAATAAAATTGTTCATGTAGTTAAAAAAGGTGAAACGCTTAGCGAAATTGCAGAAAAGTACCATGTAGGTTTAAGCAAAATTCGCTCCTGGAATAGATTATATGGTAAACGCTTTATCTACCCCGGACAGAGGCTTCAGATATTCACAAGTAGTAAATCCTCAAGCAGTAAAAAGGTACACTCTGGAAAGGGTAAGATTATTCATGTAGTTAAAAAAGGTGAAACACTTTACGAGATAGCGGATCTTTACAATGTAAGTTTAAGTAAACTTCGTTCTTGGAATAAGTTGCTTGGTAAACGTTTTATCTATCCGGGACAGAAACTTGTTATATATAAATCATCAAGTGGTTAACAATGAAAAGGGCAGATAGAATAATAACCGTTATCGTGGTGGCTTTTCTTATTATTGTATTTATTGTACTATACTCTGGTATTAGTGCTGGTAAAGCCCAGTATAGAAGCAATTTTAGTAAAGGTCAGATAGCAGTCGTTAAGCTGCGGGGAGTGATTGTTAGTTCTGATAAGATTGTAAATCAGTTAAAAAAATACAGTAGGCGAAAAGATATAAAGGCAATAGTTCTTCGTATTAATTCTCCTGGAGGGGGTGTTGCTGCTTCACAGGAGATTTATGAAGAAGTAAAGCGAGTAAGAAACTCTGGAAAACCAATTGTGTCTTCAATTTCATCAGTTGGGGCTTCAGGTGGTTATTATATAGCGCTGGGTGCTAATAAAATCATGGCTAATCCAGGAAGTATTACCGGAAGCATAGGAGTAATTGTTGATTTTCCATTGATAGTCGACTTTCTTGAAAAAGTCGGGATTGAGTTTAAAACTGTGAAAAGTGGGTATTATAAAGATTTAGGTTCTCCTTATCGTGAGTTTACAGATAAAGATCGTGCAAAAATTAAGGAAGTAGTGGATAATTTGTTCAATCAGTTTGTTAATGTTGTAGCTGAGGAAAGGCATTTAGATAAAAATGACTTGTTAAAAGTAGCAGATGGACGTATTTTCACTGGTTCTCAGGCTGTTGAATATGGTCTTATTGATACATTGGGAACTCTTGAGGATGCAATCTTATTAGCTGGTAAAATGGCTGGGATTGAAGGATATCCTACTGTTATTTTTCCAAAGAGAAAGAAGGTCTCATTAATTGAACTTCTTTTTGCAGATATTGAGGAAGTTCTTTCAATTTTAATACCTATTCCATCTTTAAATTATCTTTGGAGGTAAGGAGGGTTAACGATGACAAAATCTGATATTGTTGATATTGTTTCGCATGCAACTGGTTTAACTAAGGTTGATACGGAAGCTGTTATTGATGGGTTTTTGTCTACAATCACCGATTCTTTACAAAGAAGAGAAAGAGTTGAGTTTAGAGGTTTTGGAAGTTTTAACCTGAAAATAAGAAAACCTAGAAAAGCTCGAAACCCTGCTACAGGTGATGAAATCTTTTTAGCGGAAAGAATAGTGCCTGTGTTTAAACCGTCAAAGATTCTAAAAGATAGCATTAATATTGAATTTAATTACAATAGATCGAATTAAGATCAGCAAAAGGAGTATGTTAGTATGCCCTGTGGTAAAAAAAGGAAAAAGAGAAAGATTGCAACTCATAAGCGTAAAAAACGACTCAGAAGAGACCGTCATAAGAAAAAAATTAGATAGTTAAACACTAAATATTGGGAGTAGTGATGATGAAGTCATTGTCACTGCTCTTTTTTTATGGAAGAACGAATATACACAGTTTCTGAGATTTCACAGGAGGTAAAACGGGTAATAGAACAGTTTATCTCTCCTGTTTGGATTGAAGGTGAAGTCTCTAATTACTCAGTAAGTCGAGTTGGTCATGTATATTTTTCGCTAAAAGATCAATTCTCACTGATCAATTGCGTGATATGGAAGAATATCGCTTTTTCTATACCTTATCAAATTACGACTGGAATGCATCTGTTAGTTCACGGAAATATCACGACCTATTCAGCGCAGTCTCAATACCAGATTAATGTTATTGAAGTTAGAGCTGCAGGACTGGGTAGTCTTTATATGGCTTTTGAAGCTCTAAAAGAAAAGCTTAGCAGTGAAGGTCTTTTTGATGATTCAAGAAAAGTTTCAATACCTAAATATCCGAGAAGTATTGGTGTAGTTACCAGTCCTACAGGAGCCGCTGTTCGGGATATTTTACAGATAAGTGAACGCCGCAACCCTTCTGTCAAGATTGTTATTTTTCCTGCTCAGGTTCAGGGGAAAAGTGCTGCTGACACGATTGTAAAAGGTATTGAAGTGTTTAATAAATTGGTTAATGTGGATTTTATTATCATAGGTAGAGGAGGAGGATCTATTGAAGACCTCTGGGCTTTCAATGAAGAAAAGGTTGTTCGGGCTGTTGCCGCTTCAAAGTTACCAATTGTTAGCGCCGTTGGTCATGAGGTTGACTTTGCACTCTCTGATTTTGCTTCGGATTTAAGAGCACCAACACCATCGGCTGCTGCTGAGATGACAATTCCTGGAATTGAGGAAATAAAAAATGGTATTAATAGGATAAACCAAAGTCTCCAGCAAGTAATTCTCTTAAAAATGGAAAAATTTCGAAATCAGGTAGATAATATTAAAAGGAGGTTGTTTCTAAATCGCCCTCTGGAGATAATCAAACAGAGATTTCAGAGGATTGATGAATTTGAAGGACGATTAATCACCTCTATAAAACAAGCGTTGCAGTCTAAGAAATTACGCCTCGAAACAATAGTGAATACTTTTAAGGCTTTGGATCCAAAGGCGATCTTAAGTAGAGGGTTTGCGATAGTTTATCGTTTGCCGGAAGAATCTGTCGTAAGATCAGTCAAAGATGTAGAAAGAGGTACACCAATTTCTGTTGAGGTTTCGGATGGTGGTTTTAAGGCAAAAATATCGTCCATTCGAAATGCAAAAAGCGAATGAATTTTTAAATATTATGAGGCAATTATGGCTAAAAAATCATTATCATTAGAGGAATCTTTACAACGTCTGGAAGAAATTTTACGAATACTTGAATCAGGAGATATGAATTTAGAAGAATCCATTAAATTTTTTGAGGAAGGGATGAAATTAACAGAAGAGTGTCAATCTCATCTTCAGAAGCTCGAAAAGCGGGTTAAAGTCCTTGTAGAAGAGGGTAATGAAAAATATATTGAAAAGGAAATGCAATAATAGGTATTGATATGAAAATTGGATTGTATTTACGTCAAGGTTTTAAATCATTGTCGGAAGTGTTATCCACTTTAATTGACTTTCTCCTGTCGAAAGATCAAGAGGTAGTAATTCCGGATTATGTACAAAGAGATATTTTAGATAAGGATTTTCCAATATCTTTTTATCCGATTGATAAAATGACAGAAAAATTAGATGCAATGTTCAGCGTTGGCGGTGATGGGACGTTTCTTGATGCTGCCAGATTAATGGCAAGAACGGGCAAGCCTGTATTAGGTATTCACCTTGGTGGATTGGGATTTTTGGCTGATGTTTCCATGGATAATTATAAAGAAAAGTTGACAGCCTTTTTTAAGGGTGATTACGAAATTGAAGAAAGAAGTGTTCTCTCTGCGGAAGTAAAATATAAAGGACAATCTTCTTTCTACTTTGCTTTTAATGATTTTGTTATTGATAAAGGGCGTTCTGTTATAACAATGATCAAAATCAAAACTTTCGTGGATGACGATTATTTTAATACTTATAGAGCCGATGGATTAATAGTATCTACTCCCACTGGCTCTACAGCCTATTCATTATCAGCTGGAGGACCAATTGTTTGTCCCCATCTTAATGTGATAACTATTAGCCCGATTTGTCCTCATAGTCTTTCAGCACGTCCGGTTGTTATATCTGCAGATCAAAAGATACGTATTGATTGCCGCCACTTTAACAATGATGTTTCGCTGATTGTTGATGGTCGAGAGCGTGTGCCGCTGCAAAATGCCTCTCAAGTGGAAATACAAAAAGCTGACTTTTCACTACGGATTGTAAGATTTAAAGGTGATTCATTCTTTCAGACTTTACGCACAAAAATGAATTGGGGTAGGGATATTCGCGGGAATTAGTTTTTTTTGCCGCGAAGAACATGAAGAAACACTAAGAAAATACTAACAAACCCATTTCAATTGTTAATTTTTAATTTTTAATTGTTAATTGGTTATTAGTCACTTTCCACTTTAGTCACTTAAAACTTTAGACACTTTAGTCACTTTTAATTGATAATTGTCAATTGATAGTAGTCAGTGGTGGTAGTCGGGAAAATGAAAACCGTTTGTCCCGATATTCATCTGTATTAAAACGGGTTTTATATAGCTAAAATTTTAAACATAATTTGATTATATCTAGGCTGTGTTTAATCTTTTCTGAATCATATTTTATCAGTTCATTTACTATTTCGTTAATAAGGTCCTCTTTCTCTGTATTATGGATTTCGATACTATTCCCAAATGGATCTATTCGGAGAAAAGAAAAGAAATCAAAAACATTTTTATCTAATGCTTTTGCAATTTTTGATAATGTTGTAACTGAAGCATTTGCTTCACCTCGTTCAACCTGCCCAAGAAATTTAGGATGTAAATCCCTGTCTGCATTGTCGTTACGACAGGCAGGGGCTAATTCTGTAAGGTCTTCAATAGTATATTTATTTTGTTTTCGTAATATTTGTATTATTCTACCATGCTGTATTTTAACTTCTTTTGCATCATTATTTTTCATACAAAGT
>DAOUYY010000182.1 GCA_030665885.1 Fidelibacterota bacterium | reverse complement strand
AAAATTTAAGGTTGGGAAAGGTAAGCAAGAGGTCTCTATAATCGGAAGTTATCTGAAAATTTTTCTCCATTTTGGATTTAACAAGTATTTCAAGTAGAGTTATAATAGATGTTACGGCATGATATTTTCCGTTTTCTATATTGTCGAATAATTTTTCCGTAATATTAGAGAACTTAAGATTATCCTCAAGATGATAAATGAAAACCATTGTGTCAATTCCGATAATATCTCCTCTTGATATTCTTTTTACCATGATTCTCTTTCACGTTTAACATATTCTTTAACGTCTACGTTTTTCCATAAATCTTTGTAAAGACCTTTTAACTTTTTTGAATAGCTATCAGGCTTCTGCCTGAGCACAATCTTATCATCAATTACCTCAATGATCAATTCATCACCTTCGCTTATTCCGGCAGCATTTCGAATATTTTTAGGTATGACTATCTGACTCTTTTTTCCTATTTTTGTATATATTGGCATCTATTATCTCCTTTTTATTATTTCTGTATGAGTATTATAAATATATCAGACCAATATAAATAATTTCTTGCAGAAATTGAATTGGTGTCCTGTTATATTTTTATGTGAAATATTTGTACGTAATATGAAAATATTGTTGTGTTATTCCCCAATGCATATACTTGCAAATCCTTAACAGAAATTATAAATTACCACTGCGTCTTCGGGACAGGGTGAAAGTCCCAACCGGCGGTAAAAGTCCGCGAGTCCCGATTAATATCGGGACAGAACCTGTGAAATTCAGGTACCGACGGTAAAAGTCCGGATGGGAGAAGATCGAAACAAATGTCCCGAGGATATTGGGATTTTTTTATGACTATACACGAGAAATGGATGAATAGAGTACTTATCCTGGCAGAGAAGGGACGGGGATATACCAGTCCAAATCCAGTGGTAGGTGCAGTGCTTATTAAAAATGATACAGTCATTAGTGAGGGATGTCATAAAAAATTTGGCGCACCTCACGCCGAATTAAATGCAATCGGTAAAGCGCGAAATAATGCTAAAGGTGCAACGTTATATGTAAATCTGGAACCTTGCTGTTTTCATGGTAAAACCCCACCCTGTGTCGATGCCATTATCAGATCCGGAATAAAAGAAGTTATTATCGGAATAATAGATCCAAATCCGCAGGTTAATGGTAAGGGTATAAAAATATTGAAGAATGCAGGGATTGTCGTTAAAGTGGGAATTCTCGAAAAAGAAGCTAAAACTATCAATCGTGGATTTTTTAAATATATTAAAAAAAATAGACCATGGATCACTTTAAAATTGGCAGTTACAGCAGATGGATTTATTGCTGACGTGACAGGGAAGAGCAAATGGATTACATCAGAACCTGCACGTCAATTTGTAAAAGAACAAAGGTCTTTTCACGATGCAATAATGGTAGGAATGGGAACGGTTTTTAAAGATAATCCCTCTTTACTTCCAGAATCAACTAATGGATTTATTCCTTACAGGATTATTCTTGATGAAGTTTTAAATATTCCTTATCGATTCAAATTGGTCTCTGATGATTTTAAAAAACGAACCGTTATCCTTACTTCACACAAAGGTAAAAAGGAAAAAGTTAAACAGTTGAAAAGTGCTGGTATTAATGTTTTAAATGTTGCCAGTGATGATTTCGGTTGGATCAAACTACCCGATGCTTTAAGGTCTTTAGCGAAGTTTGGGATCACATCTGTCTATTGTGAAGGAGGTGGGCAGGTTGCCGGTTCGCTAATTACTCAGAAGGTCGTTGATGAACTTCAGCTATTTATATCACCCAAGATATTAGGTGAGGGTATTTCCAGTTTTGGTGGCTTTATGAGGTCACTTGATGAAGCGATTAATTTAAACTGGGGAGAACCTATCAAATTAGGTCAGGATATTTTTTTAAAAGGAACAATTGTCTAATGTTTACCGGTCTTATTGAAGAGGTAGGAAGAATCAAAGGAATTACACCTAACACTGAAGGCAAAGAATTTCATATAGAGTCTAAAAAAGTTATTAATGATTTAAATATTGGTGAAAGCATCGCTATTGATGGAGCATGTCTAACTGTGACAGCCCAAACTAAAGAATATTTTTCTGTCCAAGCGGTAGAGGAGACTCTGATAAAAACAACATTAAAAAATGTTAAAGTTGGTAGTTCAGTAAATCTTGAACGTGCTATGCTTGCAACTGATAGATTTGGGGGTCATTTCGTACAGGGGCACGTTGATGGTATTGCGAAAATTATATCATTTCAGAGAAGTGGTAAAGCAGCGACATTAAAGTTTAAAATCCCTGATGAAATTGTTAAGTATGTAGTTCCGAAAGGCTCGATAACTTTGAATGGAATCAGTTTAACAGCTGCAGAGGTAGATGGTTCAATTGTTACTGTATCGTTAATTCCATTTACTTTGGAGAATACAAATCTTGGGCAGAAGAAAGCGGGTGATAGTTTGAATATTGAGGTTGACCTGCTGGCGAAATATGTTGAGAATTTTCTTAATAGCAAGGAACAAAAAACAATTTCAGTTGAAAAAATTAAAACATGGGGATACGGGGAAAATTGACGATTGACAATTGATAATTAATAATTAACAATGGTATTGAAGAAACAATTTTCCGAAGCGAGCAAAATTTTTAGTGATGGTTAGTTTAAATAAAATAATTTAATTGAGAGAGAAAATGATATTTAATACAATAGAAGAGGCTGCTGAGGATTTTAAACAGGGAAAATTTGTCATTATCGTTGATGATGAGAATAGGGAAAATGAAGGCGACTTTATCATTGCAGCTGAGAAAGTAACTCCTGATGATGTGAATTTTATGGCAAAATATGCCCGGGGTTTGATGTGTGTCAGCTTAACAAAAGAGAGGGCGAAAGCTCTTGACTTAAATTTGATGGTACAGGATAATACTGCGCTTCATAATACGAGTTTTACTGTAAGTGTTGACTTAAAGAAAGGTACAACGACTGGAATATCTGCATTTGATCGCGCTGCCACAGTGAAAGCACTTGTTGATTCAGAAACTAAACCGGAAGATTTAGGAAGACCTGGTCATATTTTTCCTATCATTGCACGTTCAGGAGGAGTATTACGTCGAGCAGGACATACAGAGGCTTCTGTTGACCTTGCAAAAATTGCAGGATTGAAGCCGATTGCCGTTATGTGTGAAATAATGGATGAAGATGGAAATATGGCAGGAGGTGAAACTTTATATAATCTTGCAAGAGAGTATAAGATAAAAATAATTACCGTTGCTGATATTATTACTTATAGAAGAAGAACAGAGAAATTCTTAGAGAGGGTAAGCGAAGCGGAGCTTCCAACGCGATATGGGAAATTTCGGATTGTCATCTATTATGACAAGATAAGTGATAAAGAACATTTAGCACTTATTATGGGCGATGTTTCAACTGATGAGCCCGTTATGGTCAGAGTACACTCGGAATGTCTTACAGGCGATGTTTTTGGATCGTTGCGTTGTGATTGCGGCGAGCAGCTTCATAGATCAATGGAGATGGTTCAACAATGTAAGCGCGGTGCTATCCTTTATTTGCGTCAGGAGGGAAGAGGTATCGGATTAAGGCATAAAATTTATGCTTATAAACTTCAAGATGAAGGTATGGATACTGTTGAAGCAAATGAAAAGCTTGGTTTTTTACCAGATCTGAGAGATTACGGAATGGGTGCACAGATTCTTTCAGACCTGAGCATAAAGAAAATGAGGTTGTTAACAAACAATCCTAAAAAGATCATCGGACTTCAGGGATTCGATCTTGAGGTTGTTGAAAGAATTCCAATTGAAATTCCACCAAACCCAAATAATAAAAAGTATCTATTGACAAAGCGTGATAAATTAGGTCACTTAATACTTAGCAATGAACAATGAGCAATAAACAATTATCAATTAACAATTATCAATGAGCAGTTGAAGAGAGAGAAGAATGGGAAAAGAGAATATTGTTTTAGAAAAGTCGTATAAATTTGCAATTAGCATAATAAATGTTTATAAGCATCTTATAAAAGACAAAAAAGAGTATGTTTTATCAAAACAGTTATTAAGATGCGGAACTTCTATAGGTGCTAATATTTCTGAAGCAAATGGTGCAATTTCAAAAGCAGATTTTTCTAATAAAATATCAATTGCTTATAAAGAATGTTTAGAGGTAAAATATTGGTTGTCACTTTTAAAAGATACTTATTATATAGACAAAGAAACCTATAAAGATATTTTTTCTAAAGCTGATGAGATCGGGAAATTGTTATTTTCAATTCTAAAATCAACCCGTATCTCAAACCATTGATCACTGATAATTGATCATTGAAAAAGCGAGGTGAGATATGATTAATGTGCATGAAGGCGTTCTCTCTGCAGAGAAAATGAGCATTGCAATTGTTGCAAGTCGTTTTAATGACATGATAACAAAGGAACTTTTAGAAGGTGCTCTTGATTGCTTGAAACGACATGGTGCTGCTGAAAAAGATATACATGTATATTGGGTACCGGGAGCTTTTGAAATTCCGAGGATTGCTCGTGAAGTTGCCAGTACTAAAAAATTCGACGGCGTAATCTGTCTTGGTGCAGTGATTCGAGGGGCGACACCGCATTTTGATATGGTAGCGGCAGAAGTGTCTAAGGGTGTTGCACGACTTTCTATCGAATCTGAAGTTCCAGTCATTTTTGGCATATTGACAACGGATAGTATTGAGCAGGCGCTTGAACGAGCAGGTACAAAGGCTGGAAATAAGGGCTGGGATGCTGCATTAAATATGATTGAAATGGTAAACCTTATCAGGTCGATTAAAAAGAAATAACGTAACTGTTCACGGAGTGATGTCCCGAAAGTACTTTACAATATACATCGGAGTTCTTCCCCAAAGGGATGCCTCTGGCACGTGACCTTCGGAGGAAAATTGGAATAATGGAATATTGGAATATTGTCCTAGGGATTCCTGAAGGAGTAATGGTTGTCTTGCGGAGGAAGGTTGAGTGTACCCATCCATCCTCCGAAGCGGAGTCAAGAGACATTAACCCATTACTCCATTACTACAACATTCCAACATTCCATCATAAGAAATCCGTGAACGGTTACGAAATAACTTACTATAAAATTATTGATCAACTGCGTTGTGATGCCACATGTGGATTCAAAGGATGTGTAACTCTGTGCTTAAAATTATAAACTGTCACTATAAACCGCTTACTTATTTTTGTGTCTTAGTGACTTTGTGGCTCATTCCTTCTTTGCTTTTTTGCCAGAATGTAGTGGGTGAGTGGGATGGATATACATCAAGCCTTTGTATAAGAGATATTGAGATTAACGGAAAATTTCTTTACGGAGC
>DAOUYY010000082.1 GCA_030665885.1 Fidelibacterota bacterium | reverse complement strand
TTTAAGAATGCAATAATTAACTGGAATATTCGCTATGGAAAGCTGTTGAAGACTCCAGATTGTGTTATAATTGATTCGGGGTCTGAAAAAATTTATATAAAGACCAATTATGATGTTTCTTTTAAAGATGGGTATATCTCTGAATATTATAGTGTTAAAAATACTATTAATAGAATGACCGGGCAATGTCAAAGGAAAGAAGATTCAGTGATTTTTCACACGGTAATAGGTTTAGGTAAAAATATTACAGAAATTGATATTTCGAACTTGATAAAAATTTTTTAGTAATGAAGATACTTTATATTCACCAATATTTTAATACTTATAAAGATGCGGGAGGTTCTCGTTCGTATTCATTTGCTAAACGTTTGGTTCAAAGAGGACACAACGTAATAATGCTTACTTCAAATAGGGAGAATAAAAGTTCAAAATTATTTGAAAAGCGTTGCGTAGAAGGATTCGATGTCATATATATTAAAAATAAATATTTTAACAATATGGGCTTTATTGCAAGAATATTTTCATTTCTAAAATTTATGTTGCTGTCAACTTTCGTTTCTTATAGAATACAGAATATTGATATTGTTTTTGCTACATCTACACCTTTGACGGTTGGAATTCCTGGAATGTTGTTAAAATGTTATAGAAAAGTTCCGTTTGTTTTTGAAGTACGAGATTTGTGGCCTAAGCTTGCAATTTCTATGAATATATTGAGAAACAGGTTATTGATTGCAGTTTCGGAATGGTTGGAAAAGAAAATATATTTTTTATCTGATCATGTTATTGCACTAGCACCTGGAATAAAGAAAGAGATCGTAGGTAAAAAATATCCTAGTGACAAGGTAACAATGATTCCTAACGGAAGTGATATTGAGTTGTTTCAAAAGAGTAAGTGTGAAAAGCGAAGAAGATTGCCTGTTAAAGAAGGCGACTTTGTTTTGATTTATACTGGAGCACACGGGATTGCAAATGGATTGCAATATGTTATTAATATAGCTAAAGAAGCAATTAAAAGAAATTACAAGGATATAAAGTTTGTGTTAATCGGCGATGGTAAGTTAAAACCCATTTTGGTGGAACAGAAAAGTAAATATAATTTAGACAATGTAATTTTTTTGGATCCAATTCCCAAAACAGAAGTTATTCAATACATATATGAGGCTGATATGGGGATGCAGCTGTTGGCAAACTATGAAGCATTTTACTATGGAACATCGCCGAATAAATTTTTTGATTATCTTGCAGCAGGAAAACCGGTTTTAAACAATTATCCAGGTTGGGTTGCGAATATGATATGTGAATACCATTGTGGAATGGTTGTTGACCCAGATGACTATGAAGGTTTCTTCAATAAGATTAATATATTAAGAGAGAATAAAGATGAGCTTGAACAGATGGGTAAAAATGCACGTAAACTCGCAGAAAAAAAGTTTGATCGAGCAAAATTGGCAGTGAAGTTTGTCAAAGTACTCGAAAGTGTTTACAATAATCATGTCAGCCATTTAAGAGAAAGGGATTTCAATTTATGACAAAAGATATCATAATTATCGGTGCTGGTGGACATGCAAAAGAAATAGCTTATCTTATTGAAGATATCAATATGGAGAAAAAGACGTGGAATTTATTAGGTTATATTGATAGAGACAAGTCCAACATCGGAAAATTAAATGGAAAATACGAAATAGTTGGAGATGACACGTTTTTTAAAGGTTTTAATAGTGAGTTAAATTTAGTTGTAGCTATTGGTTCTCTTGACAAAGTTAAAACTATTTATAAAAATATTTCTATTAAATATCCAAAAATAAAATTTCCTAATTTAATTCATCCTTCAGCATCAAAGTATATACGTGATGTTTCGATTGGTATAGGAAATATAATTTGTGCAGGGAATATTTTTACAACTGATATTCAAATCGGTTCATATAACTGTATAAATAGGGGATGCAATATTAGTCATGATGTGATAATTGGTGATTATTGTGTTATTAATCCCGGTGTGAATATTTCTGGTGGGGTTATAATAAAGTCCAGCTGTTTAATAGGGACTGGATCAACAATATTACAATATTTAATTATTGGTGAAAATTCTATAGTTGGTGCTGGCGCCGTAGTTACAAAAGATGTAAAATCAGGAAATACTGTCGTAGGAATACCAGCAGAGCCAATTTCTTAGATTTTTTAGGGTTTTTAAGGATTAGGAGGTTTGATTGAAAATATTAGTGACGGGTGGAGCAGGATATATTGGTTCAGTTCTTATAAGACAATTATTGCAAAAAAATTACAAGGTGAGAGTCCTTGATATATTAAACTTTGGTGGTGAATCTTTGTTAGGAATTTTTAATTATCCTGACTTTGAATTTGTTAAAGGAGATTTAAGAAATGATAAATTACTTAAGGATGTAATAGAAAATATTGATGCCGTTGTGCATCTTGCTGCTATAGTAGGAGATCCTGCTTGTGCGAAAGAGCCAGGAATCGCGAGAGAAACTAATCTTGATGCTTCAATTAATTTGTTTAATCTTTGTGTTAAATCGAGGAATGTGAAAAGATTTATATTTGCCTCTACTTGTAGCAATTATGGGAAAATGGAGGGTAACTATTATATTACTGAGAATTCTCCTTTAAACCCGGTTTCTCTTTATGCGCAGTTAAAAGTTAGTTTTGAAAAATATATTCTGAGAAGTAGTACTAGGACGGACTTCATTCCAACTGCATTGCGATTTGCTACTGTTTATGGCGTATCTCCTAGAATGAGGTTCGATTTAACTGTGAACGAGTTTACTAGAGATGTAGCCTTGGGTAAAGAATTAACTATTTATGGTGAGCAATTCTGGAGACCGTACTGCCATGTTGAGGATTTAGCAAGATCATGTATAATAGTTTTAGAATCATCAGAAAAAAAGGTTGATCACAATGTATTTGGTGTGGGTGATTCACAAGAGAATTATCAAAAAAAGATGCTTGCTGAAGAAATTTTAAAAGTGGTACCTGAAGCAAGAATCAGATATGTACATAAAGATGAAGATCCAAGAGACTATAGAGTAAATTTCTCGAAAATTAAAAAACAATTAGGTTTTAATATTACTAAAATCGTTCCGGATGGTATCAAAGAAATTAATTCTATCATTACGAATGGACTATTAAGAGATCCGGAAAGTGAAACTTACCGCAATATATAGGTGATCTAATGATTCCTCTATCTGTTCCTCATATTGAAGGTAATGAGTGGAAGTATATTAAAGAGTGTATTGATACTGAATGGGTATCTTCGGTGGGAAAGTACGTTGACCGTTTTGAAAAGGATATTTGTGAACTAACAGGTGCAAGAGAAGCTGTTGCTTGCGTGAACGGTACAGCTGCGTTGCAAGTTTCTTTGCAGGTTATTGGGGTAAAAGCAGATGATGAAGTTATTGTTCCCACAGTAACTTTTATTTCCCCTGTAAATGCTGTTCGATATCTTAATGCATCACCGGTTTTTATGGATTGCGACGATTATTATAATATTGATGTTGAAAAAACGATCGATTTTATTAAAACTCAAACTGTGTTTAAAGATGATATCACTTATAATAAAAGCACTGGGAAAAGAATTCTAGCAATTATTGCTGTTCATGTATTTGGTAATGCGGTAAATATTTTTGAGCTTATTGAAATTTGTAGGGAAAGAAATATCAAAATTATAGAAGATGCTGCTGAAAGTATAGGAACTTACTATTGCAAAGAGCCGCTTTTAAATAAATTTACTGGTATAATAGGAAATATTGGATGTTATTCTTTTAATGGTAATAAAATCATTACTACTGGTGGCGGGGGGATGATAGTTACCAATGATAGCAACTATGCTCAGAAAGCCAAATACTTAACTACTCAAGCAAAAGATGACCCTGTTTATTATATCCATAATGAGATTGGCTACAATTTTAGGTTAACGAATGTTCAGGCTGCATTGGGAGTTGCCCAACTTGAAAAATTAAAGTCATATATTGAGATAAAAAAGAAAAACTATGAATTTTACAAGGAAGAAATTGATAAAATCTCGGGTTTAAAAATTGCAGATGTTCCTGACTACGCAAAATCCAATTACTGGTTCTACTGTATGCAGATTGATGAAGGTATATATGGAAGGGATAGGAATGAACTTATGAAATATCTTGGTGCGAATGGTATACAAACGCGTCCAGTATGGTATCTTAACCATCTTCAGCGACCCTATAAGAATTATCAAAATTATAAAATTGAAAAAGCTTTTTATTTATTAGAAAAGACATTAAATATTCCGTGCTCAGTTAGTATTAAGAAGAGTGAAATTGAACAGGTAATTGAGGCTCTGAAAAGTGGTGCAAAATAGGAAAATAGGGCTATTTATTAAATATTTTTTTGACAAGGTTATAGCAATAATTGGATTGATAATTACTTCTCCAATTTTTTTATTTGTTGGGATTATACTGAAGTTACAGGGTGAAAATATATTTTATCTTCAAAAAAGAGTTGGGTATTCAGGTCAAGAATTTAAAATGTTCAAATTTACTACAATGCCTAAAGGTTCTGAAAAGCTGGGTCTAATTACTACAACAAATGATTCCAGACCTACAGAATTTGGGAGATTTCTAAGAAAAACGAAAATCAATGAAATACCGCAATTAATTAATGTCTTAATCGGAAACATGAGTGTAATAGGACCAAGACCGTTAATCAAATCACAAATTTCAGAAAGTTTGACAGATAAAGAAATTGAAGAGTATTACAGAATGCGTCCAGGAATTACTGGTATAGGTTCTCTGTATTTTCATAATGAAGATAGATTATTAGCAGAAGTTGAAGATCCACATACTTATTACAATGAAGTGATAACTCCTAAAAAGCAGCATTTGGAAAAGGTGTACACCGAAAGTTGGAGTCTGCTACTTGATTTAAGAATTTTTGTTTTAACCTTAAGAATTTTATTTTTAGATGCTTTGGGTATTTCAAAAAAGTCTTCATTATTAGAGGATATATTAGTAGATAGGTAGGAACTAATTTTATGTATTTCAAAACTTCTATCTGTTTGATTTTTTATAAGTATAGTCTCTAATAAGTTATCTTGGATTTTGGCTGTTTGGATTTGTAAATATGATGAACTGATAAAAATTTCTTGCGATGAAGTTAAAAATTATTTACATTGTTTTTAGTTAATTGTTAGGGGTAAAAAAAGACTTTTATTTGCTACCAACCATAAATCTCCAATAAATTTATTAAAAAGTAATTAGAAGGTCTAAAAGGATTTTCGTAAAAATCTTACGTCCTTCCTTTTCGTTGTAAAAGATTTAATAACAACTCCGTTGTTTTTATAATTGCAGGGGATTGTGAACCAAAGCACTAATTGTTTCCAAAGTATTATTTGCAATAAATGTATTATGAGAGAATTAAGTGATTTTGTGGCCGAATTGAGATTAGTGAAAAAACGTTTTTTATGAATCGTTGGGAGTTTAATTTGTGACTGTTTCGCTTATTTTAATTGTATTAATAACGTTTGCAATTTCGCTATTGTTAACCAAAGTAGCGAAAAAGGTCGCAATACAATTTCATATAGGCGATGAGCCAGGTCCTCGAAAAGTTCATAAAGTATTTATTCCGTATTTAGGTGGTGTAGCTATCCTTTTTGCGGTTGCAGCTGGAACAGCTATTTCCGTGTTGTTATTGCCGAAAGTTGCTGGACCAGTACCGAAGCATTACTATGTTCTTGGATTGAGCTGTGTTTTCATTGCACTGGTTGGAATATTTGATGATTTAAGGGGACTCCGTTTCTCAACAAAATTTTATTGTCAAATTTTGGCAGCTATATTAGTTGTTGGTGGTGGGTTGAAGTTTGATACTATTTATCTTCCATTGATGGGAACAATAAATCTTGGTATCTTTTCATTTATATTCACTGTTTTTTGGATTGTTTTTATAACCAATGCTATGAATTTATTAGATGGTCTTGATGGATTAGCTGCTGGTGTAGCGACGATCATTTTTACGACCTTTGCCATTATTTCACTACAGTCTGGTAGAACTTTAGTTGCGTTAATAAACGTTATTTTTATTGCTGCTAATCTCGGTTTCTTACGTTACAATTTTCATCCTGCTTCCATTTTTATGGGAGACACAGGATCGCTTTTCATTGGATTTTCTGTGTCTGTAATTTCTTTAGAAGTGGGAAGAGTCAGCGATACGCAGACTTTAAATTGCATAATTCCACTTACTGTAATGGCAGTTCCTGTTTTAGATACTACCATTTCATTTTTCCGTAGAGCCAGTAAGCGAATGCACCCTTTTATGGCGGATAAGGAACATATTCACCATCGGCTTATGTCTATAGGTTTTTCTCATTTTAATGCAGTGAAAGTGATTTATTTCTTTAGCGCTGTCACAAGTATAATGGGGCTATCTTTTGTTTGGTTGGATGTAAAAAGTATTATCACGGTTTTATTAGTTGGTATAATTTTTAGTACTCTGTTAATTAGAAGGTTAGGTTATGTTGAGATTAAAAAAAACCTAATTGTTGTTGGTAATGGCGAGAAAAACGGAAACAGCAAAATTAATGGGCTTCTAAATTGTGTTAACGGAAATGGCGGGAAAGAGAAAAAATTCATTCCTTTTGATACTTCGCAATTTGTCCAGTCATTTTTGTTCTTTTTAAGTGATTCGGCTTTTATTATAGCAGGATTTTTAATTACATATTTCTTATGGGTAGTTCCGAAATTTCCTTTCTTAGAGCCTCTTTCAAGCGGTCATACTGTTCTTTGGATTACATGGTCGATAATTTATTGGACATCACTTTTGGGACTAAATGATCTATACCATATTGAATGGGATACTTCTCGGATTGATGAAATATTTACAGTTTTAAAAATAGTGATGTTTGGTATAATAGTGCTGATTTTTTTGAGTTTCGAGATAAAATTTCCTTTTCTGGTTTCAAGGAAGATATTCATACTATATGGATTTTTACTTGTAGCTGGATTAAGTCTGGGGAGACTTCTTTTAATTACTTTTCTCAAGGAAAAAGAAATTCTTGAATTTAAAAAGCGTCCTACTCTTATAATTGGAGCTTCTGAAAGGGCTATTAATGTAGTAAAAAAAATAAAGAGTGTGCCTATATTGAAATTCAATTTGCAAGGATTTATTGATGAGCATGGAAATGGAAATATGGGTAAAAATATACAAGGTTTACCTGTTTTAGGTGGATATCAAGATATTCCGGATATAATAAAGAAAAGGAAAATAAAGGAAGTTATTATTGCACTTGATGATTCAGATCGAGATGAGATTATAGATTTAATAGCGCTTTTCAGTCATTATAACGTATCAATCAAATTGCTTCCTTATTTTTATAATTTGATGTCGGGGTTTCGAACAAGCCATGTTTATGGTGTATCTCTTATTAGATTTTTCAGTTCGAATATGAAAACATGGGAGTGGTTATTAAAAAGATTCATTGATATAGCTATTTCCTTTACTGTTTTAATAGCTTTTTTACCGCTCTGGTCAATAATATGTGCGATTATTTTATTAGATTCTCCGGGACCCATTTTTTATAAGCAGAAGCGTGTAGGAAAGAATAAAATAGAATATGAGGTTATCAAATTTCGCTCAATGGTAAGGAATGCAGAAGAAGTTACGGGTCCTAAATGGGCAGCAAAAGATGATCCTCGTATTACTCGTTTTGGCAGATTTCTTAGGAAAACTGGATTGGATGAAATTCCACAATTTGCTAATGTACTTCTTGGGGATATGAGCATAGTGGGACCGCGACCTGAGAGACAATATTTTGTAAATGGCCTTGAAAATTCAGTTCAATTTTACTCAAGAAGATTAATTGTTAAACCTGGCATAACAGGTTGGGCTCAAATTAAGCATAAGTATGATGAGACAATTGAAGATGTGCGTGGAAAATTGCGATATGATCTCTACTATATTGAAAATATGTCAGTTTTGCTTGATTTAAAAATTATTGTTCAGACTCTTTTAGTAGGATTAAGAAAGAAACATCCGTCAGTACGAAATTAATTCGTCTTAATATAGATAAAAAATGTTTCCCTCTATATTATAATAGATCGTTGATTTCTTTTAGATTTTAATCTACTTTTATATATATTATTTTTGTTAATTTTACAGTAGTGAATTTGTGGAGTAGAAATGTTGGATATTAAAAAAATCAGATTAGAACCAGAAAAGTACAGAAAAGGACTTGAAGCTAAGGGAGGAATAAAAAAAAATATTAATTTGCTTCTCGAAATTGATGCTCGAAGACGAAGTTCCGTTGCAGAGGTCGATCAATTAAAAGGTCTTAGGAATAAGGTCTCTGATGAAATTGCTGCTATTAGGAAGGCAGGAAAATCTGCTGGCCTCAAAATTAAGGAGATGAGAAAGGTTGCAGAGAAGATTAAATCTTTGGATTCAAAGATAAGTGATCTTGAAAAGAAGATTAAAAATATAATGATTACTTTACCAAATATTTCTCATGAATCAGTTAAAGTTGGTTATTCACCGGAAGAGAATGAGATTTTGAGATATTGGGGTAAAAAGCCAACTTTTGATTTTAAGATCATAGATCATTTAGATATTGCCGAAACCTTAGGCATCCTGGATTTCCACAGAGCTGCAAAAATTTCTGGAGCAGGATTTCCTATGTACGTTGGAACTGGGGCTAAATTGGAGCGTGCTTTAATAAATTTTATGCTTGATTTTCACGTATCAAAGCACGGTTATAAAGAGATTTTCCCCCCGTTTTTAGCATCCCGTGATTCCGCATTTGGGACGGGACAGCTTCCAAAATTAGAAGATGATATGTATGTTACAAATGAGGAAGATCTTTTTTTAATTCCTACTTCAGAGATACCATTGGTAAATATTCATCGTGAGGAAATTATTCCCGAAAATAATTTACCAATAAAATATACAGCATATTCTGCCTGTTTTCGTCGCGAGGCAGGCTCTTATGGCAAAGATACTCGAGGCTTATCGCGTGTCCATCAGTTTAATAAAGTTGAAATGGTAAGGTTTACTACTGCCGAAGATTCCTATAAACATCATGAGGAATTGCTGTCTGATGCTGAGGATATATTGCAGGCATTAAATCTTCATTATCGAGTTGTCAGTCTATGTTCAGGAGACCTTAGTTTTGCAGCAGCAAAATGCTATGATCTTGAGGTATGGGCTCCTGCATCAGAGAAATATTTTGAGGTATCAAGTGTAAGTAACTGTGAGGATTTTCAGGCTAGACGAGCAAACATAAGATACAGGAAAACTTCTGATGGGAAGGTTGCTTTTGTTCATATATTAAATGGCTCCGGAGTAGCAACGCCTCGTTTGGTAATAGCTTTTCTGGAGACTTATCAAACAGATGAAGGAAAAGTAATTATCCCTGAAATTCTTCATCCTTACACTGGATTTAAAATTATAAAGTCACAAAAATGATTACAGAGAAGGAACTTCGTTTCCAATTATGTGAGGTTGGGAAAAGGGTTTATAGCAAAGGATTTGTTGCTGCAAATGATGGGAATTTTAGCGTCCGGCTTGGTGTTGATGGTTATTTAATTACTCCAACAAATATTTCCAAGGGTTTTATGCACCCGGAAGATATTGTGTTATTGACGCAAGAAGGAAAACATATCAGTGGCAAAAAGCCTTCATCAGAGTATAAAATGCACTTGGAGATTTTTGCGAACAGACAGGATGTTAACGCAATTGTACATGCTCACCCACCATTTTCTACAGCATTTGCAGTTACCAGGATATCAATAGAGAATTATGTATTACCGGAAGTAATAGCCACTTTGGGAATCATTCCGCTGATTAAGTATGAAACTCCATCAACACAGGCGCTAGCTGATGTCGTGAGTGAAGCCTCAATAAAGTATGACGCCATGCTGCTAGAAAATCACGGGTTGGTTACTATTGGTTCTGATTTATGGGATGCATATTAT
>DAOUYY010000168.1 GCA_030665885.1 Fidelibacterota bacterium | reverse complement strand
TGAGTTTTTTTGGGGTGAGGGTGAAGGATTGCCCTACACCGGCACTGTCTAAAAATCCAGTGATTTATCACCGCGGAGATCGCAGAGGGCGCAGAGTTTTAAGACCGTTTCAATCCTCGCTCTGGTTTCCTGATGCCTCTGCGCTCTCCGCGTACTCTGCGGTAAAACTTAAGGATATATTGATTTCACTGGAATTTTCGATTGTGCCGATTGGCGTATCTGTTTTTTTGTTATACCTAAAGTTTTCACTGGTAATGAACATTTGACTGGAATGTTTTCATTAGCAATGAATGATAATATTGGTCACAATTCCTGTACAATTGTGGCGGGTACAAGGTTGGTGCCCTACTCGACAATCCACCATAGTTCTTCTTTTGGTGATCCTCTCGTCACCCGTTTCCGTGTCCCTCTCTTCAATTTTAACCGTTACGATGCCATAAGCTTATCTTCGAATGAATTCGGGTCGTCTGACGTTCTGAAGCGTATCTGAAGCGCCAGCGAAGCAAGCCCAGACGAAGTGCCGCAGACACGAAGCCAGTTCGTGTGGTTGTTGGTTTGTTTTGGAGGAGTGTTTGGAGGGGTGTTCGTTAAGTTCGCAAGTCTATAAATTTTATTGCACTTCCGTGTATATCTTCTTTCATACTTTTTGCTAAAGAAACTTCGATCTCTATTAAATTCAACCTTATTAAATCTAAAAAATCTATAGATATATTTTGAAGAGCCTGAATGACATATTTATCATCGTTTAAAGTTTCACAGGTAATTTTAAAATATAATTTATCGATTCCTTCTTTATGTGATATCAGAATCTCAACACTGTTAGGGGTTTCACCAAATATGTTATCAAAGACCTTTCGTATCTGTGAATGAGTTATCGAAACACCTGCAGATAATTGAATAGAGAACTCTTTTCGTTCCTCTATAAAAACTCTTGGAGTATTCAAACCACAGATACATCTTTGCTTTGTGATTCTACCTAAATCACCTGTTTTGTAGCGAATAATAGGCATTAATTTTCTTTTCAAACAAGTTACAACAATCTCTCCGACCTCCCCTTCTTCAATTTCTTCGTTTGTATTCGGATCGATTACTTCCAAAATTACATAGTCTCCCCAATAATGATACCCATCATGCACCTCACATTCTACACCAATAACCGCCTCAGAGAGACCATAAGCATCATATACCACGCCCCCAAATGCAGATTCTATTTTATTTCTCATTCCACCAGTTAATTTTTCGCCGGTAGTTTCGATAATCCTTACATGAGGGGCGTCATATTTTTTAATATATTCCATCAAGACAGATGGTGTTGAAGAAATTATAGTGGGTTTAATTATATTTATAATAGAATTGACATTCTTTAAAGCACTGGATGAAAGATCGACAGGGATGACTGTTGCCCCTGTTTTTATGTGTCCCAGTTTAGTTAATTCTCCCACGGGCCAGAGTGCCATTGGAAGAACAACCAATACGCGATCTGACGAATTAACCCCTTCCAATATTGAAAAGCGCTTACATAAATCAGAAATATTTTCTATATCCTCAATCGAGAAGAAAAAGGTCTTTGGCTTTCCTGTAGTTCCACTACTAAAGTAAATTTTAGAAGCTACATTTTGTTTATCGGTTAGTAAATCCAAAGGGCGTTGTAGAATTTCATCATGTTCTAAAAAAGGCAATTTTTTAAAATCTGACACACCTTTAAATTTCTCATAATATAATTTTGAATTTAAAGAATGTTTTATTAAAGATTTCAGATCTAACATCCTGATCCCCCTATTTAGGATATTTTCTTAAATCCATGAACTTTTTCTTCTGCTTTGAAGTGTGATCAACGCATGACAATGCTCCGATTTTTTTAAAATTTAATTTAATATCTATCCATCCTTCAGAAATCGTATCGCAAAAATCTATTGAAATAGATGACAGTGCCTGCATGACTTCATCGTATCGTTTCATAGAATCTGCATCTGTTTCTATATCAAAAGAAATTGTCTCATTACCAGCTAAATCATCGCTTAGTATAACTTGATATCTATATACATTGAACGAGAGCGAATCTAATGATCTTTGGACTTGGTATTCCGACATGTTAACCCCGGTGGACAAGACAAAATTGTTATTTTTTCTACAAATAAATCTAAATTTTGGATATCCGCAGCCACATTCACAATTGCTAATAAGTTGAACCATATCTCCCATTTTATATCTTATTAATGGCATCGCTTTTCTGTTGAGCGGTGTGATTACCAGTTCTCCAATTCCGCCTTCTTTAACTGGATGTCCGCATTCGTCAATGATTTCTAGTATAATATTGTTATCCAAAACGTGAAATCCATCATGCATCATACATTCAATTCCCAAAACAGCCTCCGAAGAACCAAACATTGAAATTAACTTGGCACCCCACATTTCTTCGATTTTCAGTCTTACTGATTCAGGAACATTTTCTCCAGTCGTTATTATTTTATCAATATGGTTTTCTGAAATATCTATTCCATTTTCGATTAATTCCTGTCCGGTAATCAAAGCTATGCTAGGAGTTGTCATTAGAACTGTCGTCTTTAATTTCCTCATTATCTCAAAAGCCTCGAACACTGCGTCTTTCCAACAACCCGTAGGAATTACTGTAGCGTTCAATCTCTCAAACGCATCTTGAGCCGACTGTCCCACACTCCAGATACCGTACGGTACCATTATCTGAACAATATCTTCTGAAGTAACCCCTGCAAATTCATAACACATTGCCCGATATCTGATGACCTCTTCCCAATCTGGAAAATTGTATGGGAATGTTTTTGGACTACCATTAGTTCCACCACTGAAGAATATGTAACAAATCTCCTCTTCCGGAACAGCAATGAGATCGGAAGATTTTTCGCCTTCTATTAGCTTACCATCAGTAAAAGGAATATTAAGAAGATCCTCTTTGGATTTTACAGAAGGACATCCAGAAAAAAATCGATCGTATTCAAATTTATAATAATCAGAATTATTATATGCATGTTGAATCAACTTATTCAATTTAACGCAAGTGGGATTATCGAAATTTGAGTTCATGTTCCTGCCAACAATTCATTATTTATTTGTTCACAAATCATTGAATATCTTTCCATTAAAGTGGTCCCTTTAAAAAAATCATCATTGATTTCTTTCCAGCAGTTGCAAAATTCTCTGCATTCCTTTAGCAGATTATAATCACCAGTAAGATTCCACTTTCTGATTGCATCAATTACTTTCTCGTTGCAGTTGGGGCAAGTGGTTGAAAAAGTCAAAGGGGTTGGCAAAGCTTTATCCACACCTTTGATTAGCACCATATTTTTTCTGTCATCTGGCAACCTGTGAATAACCTCAATAGCATCCCATAATGAAGGTAATTGATATAACCCCCTTCTCCACAGCCAATTTGTTAAAGTATAGGGCTGAATATTAGCGACCATTAAAATAGCCCACTCCGCACCCTGATTAAAAGCAAAATTAATAGTATTTACAGCATCTTCAATATTTTCCCTTCTATTCAAAAATGGTTTCCCTAACATCACATAAGTATCGAATGAAATATCAGTTTTTTTCAATGCATCCAATGCTTTTAAAAAAATTCCTAATTTATATCCTTTATTCAAACAACATTGTCTGATAAAGTCATCTGATGACTCCAGTCCAATTCCTACGGAAATCGATCCTTCGAAGTGATCATGCAATTTCAATAGTCTTTTGGGGTTAGTCAAATATTCAGGTCTGCACTCAAAATTCAAATGTTTAAAACCGTTGTCTGATAGAATATCCAGCATTTTTAGTCTTACATCATCGGCAATTTCTCTTTTATCCATGAATGACCCTGCTGAAGTAAGGGTAATGAAAGGATATTTCGCTGCATCGATCTGTTCAAGTGTCCAGTTCAATTGGTTAATCAGGTTTTGTTGTGAGATCTCATCCTTCAATGAAGATACCAGATTATAACCACAAGTCGTACATCCACCAGTAGCAGTAAGCCAATGGCATGGCGTAGTTACCAGTGTTATTAACGGCATATCATAAGGTTTATCCAAGTATCTATTCTCTTCAAAATAAATATTGCATGTATTGGGATCCTGAATGGAAGGTGTATCTCCATACATCTCGTTCCTGATTTTTTTCATTGCATTAATTATAATTGGATTTTTCATTGTTCAATACCCATTCCGGATAATCAATTGAGTTAGATCTTTTCGTGTTGTTGGTGAGGGGGTTTTCTCAGGAAAACCAAGTGTCATACAGATCACAAGTTCTTTATTTTTTGGGATATTAAGTATTCTACTAATTTCATCTTTATCAAATGCACCTATCCAACAAGTACCCAGATCCATCTGAACTGCTTTTAGTGCAATATGCTCAAGTGCAATAGCTACATCGGTCTCTGACCATTCATGCTCAGCAGTACTTATCCCGGCAATGAACATTGAACAATCCCCCACAAAAGTTTGTTTGTCGCAGGCTTCAATCAATTCTTCTTTTACAGCAGGTTCTTCAACTAATACCATCTCCCAGTCCTGTCTATTTGAAGAAGACGGCGCAAGGCGTGCTGCATCAAGAAGCGAAACAATTTGAGATTCAGTTAATTTTTTATTTTTAATATACTTTCGTATACTTCTCCTTCTCTCTATACAGTCGGATATTCCCATTGGTTGAACCATTTAGCTTAAACTTGGTGATAGTCCTGTAATAAGTCTATCCATCAAGGTGCATACAATACTTTAGTAAGTATACAGCTTAAAAATAAAAAGGAGGATTCCTGTCTGGTGCTCACTCCCTCACCTTGAGCGCGCTCTTCAGATATGTATACTCCTGCATCGCCTTCTGGATTATAGCCCCTGCATAAAAAGCTGTGGATGAAGGACTAGGGATTTCAGTGATACCATCTTCTGTTCCAAGCCAGCCGCCAAATTCTTCCTGCGACAATACGATTTCAAGAATACCGTCCTGAATGAATTTTTCCATATCTTCATCTATGCTGCCACGTTTCATGTAGTTATAATATCGAAGCAATGCTGTAATGATGAACGGCTTAACCGGAATGTACCACGGTGAAGACGTGCGTGTGCGTGCGTGGGTATTGTCGGGTTTGGGGATGTATATTTCTTCCGAATGGAATTTCTTTGTAACCTTGAGATTGGATTTAAATTTCTGTATTACACTTTCGATAAGTTCATTCAGACCATGCTTCTCTGGTAATATCAGTAAAGTCATGAGTATTCTCGTAGTGGCGATCAGATTATACGTGTCTTTGATGAAATCCGTCCCCCATCCGTTGTCTATCATTCTATCCTGAAGATATAAGATAGATTTTTTGATACACTCTTCTGTGCCTATAATTTTCGAAACAGGGTCAAGACCCATCGCCATAAGTGCAAATTGGGTAGCCTGTACATTCGGATAGGACTTGTAGCTTTCAGACTTATAGGTGCTCCAGTATCCTTCATCAAACTGGCTATTTTTTAGCCATTCGACAGCAGGCTTGATATCTCTTTCGACTACATCGGATTCCTCGGTTTTACCCATTGCCACTAGATATGCGTAATAATCACATAATGCAATAACGGCTAAAGCTGTACTCTCCACAATCGGCACATCGCAGAATTGCACATCAGCACCGGGTAAAAACCCCTCTCCAAATTCATCGGTTT
>DAOUYY010000229.1 GCA_030665885.1 Fidelibacterota bacterium | reverse complement strand
GATTCAACAATGTATATGTAGCTGCTCTGCTCTGCATAACTTTCATAATGTTTCCGAAAAGTATCAAAACGTTCCTGAGTGCCTTCCCTCGTATGTCCCAGCACCGACTTGTAATAGCTGTTCATATAATTGCTGAACCCATCAACAGCTATCTCAAAGGCAGTTTCGGGATTGAGATTGTCTTTAAGGGCAGTCAGGAAACCTATAGTCATCAGGTGTCTCTGCCGGCTCTGTTCAAAGATTTCATCCCTTTTGGATTCGGGCATTAAAAACCACCACACACTACTCTTCTTGGACCTGCCCACCGTTTATCAAAGCTTTCTCTACGTTCTTCTTTAATCGCCAAACGTCATCCTTCTTCTCTAAAATGTCTTTGTTGGCGAATTTATCAACGACCTTCCAGAAATCTTCTTCAGGATAGCCAGTAAAATCAAGGAAATCTTCCAACATTCTACGGTCCAATTTGTAATCTTCCTCAATTACCATCTTTACCGCTTCTTCACGAGTCATCCTACCCTCCCTAATCCAGAGGCTTGCAACTTCTGTAACTCGGAAATGCCCGAATTTTGGAAACTTAAACCAACAGTGGGTAAGATAGCCTACCGTATCTATCTGGTCGTATTGCTCTATAAAACCGTCTCTTTTCCATTCACCCGTATCGTTTAGGGTCTTGAACCCTCTGCTTCTGGCAAATTCCATATTCTCATACCCACTCCAGGGCATGAAATAGCTGAGGTAGATCGACTCCAGATTTGCCTTTCTTATTTCCGCCCCGGTTGGATAAGTACATGCAGCAAAATCCTTCAGAGAGAGTTCATCGTCGGTCCATTCCTCCCAAGGTACGGGCTTGACTACGTCGTTCTTGATTTGATCAATGGCACTGTAGGTTTCTTTATTGCCTAATGACCCACCATATTCATAGTTTGTGTTTTCACCGTAGACTACAAAAGGAATGTCAAGTTGTACTGCTGTTTTGATGGGCCAGGCATAGATAGCAAGATCGAAATACCACGTTGGAGATCCTACTTTCTCAAGCGCCTTGACAAACATCTTCTTGCATACCTGTGGGTTTAATGATAATTGGATAGCATCAATCCCAAATTCGTTCAACAGATTGTTCCAATTGTGTAAACCCGTTTCAGTCCAGCTAAAGTTATTGACTGATACCAAAAGAGGGTTCATACCCAGCTTCTCTTTAAAAACATGCACCTGGTAATAGGTATCTTTGCCAGCACTACCGGTAATGATGCAATCATAGTAGTCCCCATTGCATCCACGATACTTATCTGCCAATCTTTCTAACTCCTCCCATCGTTTATCCCAGTCAATCTCAGCTCGGTTCTCGTAATGTCTGCAAGGATAACAGACACCTTCTTCATCGAATTTTATTCCGGGCCTTGTATCTGGCATCACACATTTCTTACAATACCTCATTCATATCACATCCTTTACTTTAGCACAGTTTTGCAGCATGGCTTAAAAGGGTTTCTATCTTTCTATCTTTTCCGTCACAACTTCAAACGCTTGCTTTTTTTGTAATAATTGTTTGTCGATTTTAATTCTATTTAAGATATTTGCAACCCTTTCTCCAGTTTTCCCATCACCATAAGGATTTTTGCATTTTTTTACTTTTCCTGTAAATATTGGGTCAGACATTGCTTTATTTATCGCGTTTATTATTTCTTCTTTGCAGTGATCAACATCGATGACATTGTCACTTCGTTCCCTTCCTTCCTGCCTTGTTCCGATATTCACAACTGGGAGCTGAAAGGAAGGTGCTTCTATTATCCCGCTGCTTGAATTACCTACCATAACACTTGACATCTTCATCAGACTTAGATATTCTATATGTGGTATACTTTTAAATATCTTAACAAATGGATATTTATCATATTCCTTAATCACTTCGATCATTTTTCTACCACCCGCATCTGCATTAGGATATATGACAACAGTTTGTTGTTTCAAGTGGGCTATTGCTTCCATTGTCTCCCGCATCTGCTTTTCAGCTTGTTCAATTTCTAGGGTCACCGGATGCTGGATAGCCAAAAAAATCGGCTTTTTCGGATCAAGCGATAAGTTCTCACAAACCTCTTCCTTCGAGGGCAGTTTTTCGTTAAGGATCAAATCCAAACCGGGTGCCCCAACAACATGGATCCTCCAACTCTCTTCACCCATCAGGATAATCCTCTTAGCACTTAGCTCTGTTGCCGGGAGATGGATATGAGCAAGTTTTGTTATTGCATGTCTTGCAAAATCATCAACTGTCGAGGTAACTTCCCCCCCATGCAAATGAGCCACCGGTATGGTAAGATAAGCTCCAACAATGGCTCCTGCTAACATCTCCCCCCTATCGCCCAGGAGCAGAATCATATCCGGTTTTATCTCATTGACTTTTCCTGTTAGTAGTTGAATGAATTTTCCTACGAAATTTGCCATGGATTCCTTGTCATCTTTTCCGTAACTTGCGTCTATCTCATGAATTTTGAAAGTATCTTTTTTTATTTCATTTATGGTCATTCCGAATTCTAACATGAGATGCATTCCTGTTGCGATTATTTCCAAATTTAGATGTGGGTGGTTCTCAATCGCCCCCAAGACGGACTTCATTAAGCCATAATCCGCTCTTGTCCCGGTTATATATAAAATTTTTCTTTTTGTTGTATTCATTTCTCACACTTCTTACAATCGTTGTTAGATTTATTATTTATACGAGATTTAATTCGTTCCATGTTATCAAATCATCCTTCTTGATATTTATTTTTGCTCTTTTACCTACAACCATTTTCATATACTTAGGCTCGATCCCCGTCCCCGGTCTTTTAACATCGATCATATCACCGGTTATTATCGTTCCATCAGGTATATCCACTCTTGCAACGATACTTCTTCTTACAACCCTTTTTACCTCGCCCTCGTTCTTTGTAGGTCTCTTTATCCCATCGCCTAACGCCTTTTCGACATCTCTGATTGCTTTTACCATCTCTTTTAATTCATTCGGCTCTAAAGATGCTTTATGATCCGGTCCTGGTAGATTTTTATCCAATGTAAAATGTTTTTCCATCACACAAGCACCCAGAGCAACTGCTGCTATAGGAACCGTAATACCCAGAGTATGATCGGAAAACCCCACTGGTAACTTAAACGCGCGCTTCAGGGTTTCCATTGCTCTTAGATTTACATCCTTCATCTTTGCAGGATAGTCGGACACACAGTGAAGCAGGATAATATCCTTAACTCCTTCGCTTCTGATAACATTCAATGCCTCTTCTACTTCTCCTAAAGTTGTCATTCCCGTTGATAATATGATCGGCTTTTCTTTTTTTGCTATGTGTGTGAGTAAAGGGAAATTCGTTATCTCTCCTGATGCTACCTTGAATACTGGCACGTCAATCTCGTCCAGCAAATCAACGCTTTCTTTATCAAATGGGGATGATAAAAATACAATGTTCTTTTTCTTTGCGTAATCAGCCAAATCATTAAAATCTTCTTCTGTGAGTTCTAACTTCTTTATCATCTCGTATTGAGAGCCTTTTTCTGTTGTTTCCTTCTGATATTCTGCTTTTTCTGCATTTTGTGTAACAACTTTCCCTGCCTTGAAGGTTTGAAACTTAACCGCATCTGCTCCGGCATTTCTTGCTGCGTCTATCAGTTCCTTTGCTAATTCGATGTCACCATTATGGTTTACGCCTGCTTCTGCGATTATGAAACAAGGCTCGCCCTCGCCGATTATCTTGTCTGCAATTCTAACATTGATCATAGTTTTTACCTTCGTCTTTATGATGGGATTATAGGGATTTCATAGTAACGGTGTACATGCT
>DAOUYY010000035.1 GCA_030665885.1 Fidelibacterota bacterium | reverse complement strand
ATCCGCTAACCCCTGCTTGTTCAATATTATTGTCATTGCTGCTGTCAATGTAGTCTTTCCGTGATCTACGTGACCTATCGTTCCTACATTCACGTGAGGCTTTGTCCTCTTAAATTGTTCCTTTGCCATGGATCTCTCCTTAGTTTTGCAAAAACTCAGGTATAAAACCCTTTGTTTTTTCAATTATCGTTTTTTGTATTTTTTGCTCACAATAATCATATTTTGAAAATTCTAATGTAAATACTGCCCTTCCTTGAGTAATTGATCTCAAATCTGTCGCATAGCCAAATACCTTTCTTAAAGGAATCAACGAATCAACAATGTTAGTATCGTTCCTTTTGCGTATACCAAGAATATTTGCTCGCCTTGAATTAAGATCATTAATTACATCACCTAAATAACCATCTGGCACAATTACCTCTAAAGACATTATTGGTTCCAGAATTGAAGGTGCCGCTTTCTTCAAAGCATCTTCCAAAGCAATAGAGCTGGCAATTTCAAAAGACAATTCTGAAGAATCAACCTCATGATATGCCCCATTAATAAGAGTAACTTTTATTTTTTGAATAGGATAACCAGCTAAAATTCCACTTTTTAACCTGTTACGAATTCCTTTTTCTATTGCCGATATAAATTCTCTTGGAATTGCTCCCCCAACAATTTTATTATCAAAGGAGAAATCGCGAGTAGTACCATTTGGTTCAATCTTTATCTCTACAACTCCATACTGTCCTTTGCCACCAGATTGCCTTATAAATCTGCCTTTCCCTATTGCCTCTCTTGTAATTGTTTCTCTATAAGAAACCTGAGGTTTACCTACATGTGCTCTTACATTAAACTCTCTTATCATCCGGTCAACAAGAATTTCCAAATGTAGCTCACCCATTCCTGAAATGATAGTCTGACCAGTTTCTTTATCCTGATAAACCTTAAAAGTCGGGTCTTCAAAAGTGAGTTTCTCCAAAGAATTATATAAATTTTCCGTATCAGTTTTACTCTTAGGTTCAATAGAAACAGATAAAACCGGTTCTGGAAAATCCATTGACTCTAAAATAATAGGATTCTTTGAATCACAAAGTGTATGACCTGTAAAACTATTTTTCAATCCTATTACTGCTCCAATTTCACCAGCATATAATTCATCTATATCTTCACGTTTGTTTGCATGCAGCAAAAGAAATCGACTTACTCTCTCCTTTTTTTGGATAGATGAATTGAAAACAGAAGATCCCTTCTTCACTGAGCCAGAATAAACTCGAATAAAACCCAATCGTCCAACATGCGGATCTGTCATGATTTTGAAAATAAGAGCTGAGAAAGGCTCATCAGCATTTGCTCTCCGTTCAATTGAAGTACCCTTTAGATTTACCCCCTTTATTGCAGGCACATCAAACGGAGAAGGAAGATAATCAACAACAGCATCTAATAACGGCTGTATTCCCTTGTTCTTAAAGGCAGAACCACAAAAAACAGGAACGATTTTATTTTCAATTGTACCTTTACGTATAGCTCTTTTTATCTCATCAGATTGAATTGCTTCACCACTCAGGTATTTTGAAAAAAGTTCTTCATCATAATTAGCGGCTTCTTCAATAAGAACTTTTCGATATTTGTCTACTACACTCTTTAAATCTTTCGGAACTTCGCCAATAAAATATTTATCACCTAACGCTACATCATCATAAATAATACTCTTTAGTGAAGTCAAATCAACAACACCAGTAAAAAGTTCTCCCGACCCTATAGGAAGATTAATAGGTATCGGGACTGATTTTAGTCGATCTTTTATCATAGATAATACATTAAAATAATCTGCTCCTGCCCTATCCATTTTATTAACAAATGCAATTCGAGGAACATTGTATTTATTCGCCTGTCGCCAAACAGTTTCACTTTGAGGTTCAACACCGCCTACACCACAAAAAATGGCAACAGCCCCATCTAGCACTCTGAGGGACCGTTCAACTTCTGCAGTAAAATCTACATGACCGGGTGTATCAATAATATTAATACGATGCTTATTCCAATAACAGGTCGTTGCTGCAGATGTAATTGTTATACCTCGCTCTTTTTCTTGATCCATCCAGTCCATAGTTGCAGCACCATTATGAACTTCTCCCATCCTATGAACTCGACCTGTATAAAAAAGAATTCTTTCAGTCGTAGTGGTCTTACCAGCATCAATATGTGCCATAATCCCTATATTACGTACTTTCCTGAGAATTCTTTCCTTCATATTCCTCAATATTATCTATACCCAAAATGAGCAAATGCTTTATTTGCCTCTGCCATTCTGTGTGTATCGTCTCTCTTTTTAACTGCCCCGCCTTCATTATTGGCGGCAGCCATCAATTCACCTGCAAGCTTTTCTGCCATCGAACTCCCATGCCTTGATTTTGCAAAGGAAATTACCCATCTAGATGCCAAAGCGAATCTTCTCTTAGGCCTTACTTCGATGGGTACCTGATATGTTGCGCCTCCGATTCTTCTTGACTTAACTTCCATAACAGGAGATACATTGCTCATCGCCTTTCGAAAAACATCTAATCCGTTTGTTTTTTTCTTATCTTCAATGATATTTAAAGCATCGTAAAAAATTCTTTCAGCCAGAGATTTTTTTCCTCTTCTAAGAATATAGTTTA
Organism: Fidelibacterota bacterium; assembly: GCA_030665885.1. Classification (GTDB taxonomy): domain Bacteria; phylum Fidelibacterota; class UBA2242; order UBA2242; family UBA2242; genus BS750m-G69. The sequence goes on along the minus strand of DAOUYY010000035.1, from coordinate 12,025 downwards.
TAAACCTTGCTATTCGAATATCACCGTATTTGGGATCAGGTAATATTCGTCGAGATGGGATTCTCTTTCTTCGAGCCATAAACTAATCTCCTATACTAAGATGGACGCTTTGTACCATACCTTGAACGACTATTTCTCCTATCACTAACACCACTTGTATCAAGAGTACCTCTGACAATATGATAACGAACACCGGGAAGATCCTTAACACGTCCACCTTCAACTAATACTATCGAGTGCTCTTGAAGATTATGTCCTTCACCAGGTATATAAGCATTCACCTCTTTGCCACTTGTTAGTTTGACTCGAGCTACTTTCCGCAAGGCAGAATTTGGTTTTTTAGGAGTGGTTGTATAAACCCTTGTACATACACCACGTTTCTGAGGGCACCCTTGCAAAGCTGGTGACTTATCCTTCTTAAAAACAACTTTTCTTCCCTTACGAACTAACTGATTAATCGTCGGCATACTCTCTCCACTATAAAAGCCCACAAACATACAATAATTCTTTTTTTTAAGCAATACATTTTCAATAGCAATATTCTTTATTTTTGTAGAGCGGCGAGTTCTTCTTCCTTAGCCTTCTCTTTCTCGCGCAACAACTTCCACTCATTAGTTTCTTCTTCTGGTTCTGTAACTACAATATCGTTGTATTTTCTTAAACCTGTTCCAGCTGGAATTAACCGTCCCATTATAACATTCTCTTTTAAACCTCTCAAATAATCTGTTTTACCAGCAACTGCTGCATCAGTTAAAACACGAGTAGTTTCCTGAAATGAAGCGGCTGATATGAAAGATTCTGTATTTAATGATGCTCTTGTTATACCAAGAAGTAACTCAGTAAATTTAGCTGGATGAGCCGTCCTAGCTTTAGCCGGATTCTTGCCCTCTTCCTTAAGCAAGCGGTTATACTTTGCAAACTCTTTTTTGGAAATAACATCACCCTCATCCCAATCAGAGTCACCAACATTTGTGATGACAACATAATCTTTTATTCGCCTGTTTTCCTTAATCAGCTCATTTCGATTTACTCTATCTTTCTCAAGTAAGCTTGTATCGCCTGAATCTTCAATGTTAACTTTCTGCATCATCTGCCGTACAATTACCTCAATATGCTTATCGTTAATTCTAACCCCTTGAAGTCTATAAACCTCTTGTATTCCATTCACAAGATATTCCTGTACCTTACGAGGATCCTGTACTGCAAGGATATCCTGAGGAGTAACAGGCCCTTCACATATTCTTTCACCAGCTTGCACTTCATCCCCCTGATTAACTAAGACGTAACGACCATAAGGTATCTTGTACTTTTTCTGCTGACTATCTGGACCAATAATAACAATTTCCCTTATACCTTTTTCAGTTTTTCCAAATTTGACTTTCCCATCAATTTCAGAAATAATCGCTGGATCCTTTGGTCGCCTTGCCTCAAATAACTCAGCAACACGAGGTAAACCACCTGTAATATCACTTGTCTTTCCCATCTCTTTCGGAATTTTTGCAAGAACATCACCGGCAACAACACTTTCTCCATCTTTAACTACCAACATAGCACGTACAGGTAGCATGAACCCGGAAATAACTTCCTCTTTACCATTTTCATTACAGATAATATCTATTCTCGGTTGAATTGTCCTGTCTTTTGATTCAATGACAATTCTTGACTTATGTCCAGACTCATCAGCTTCTACACTAAAGGTAATGTTCTCTAACAGGTCAATAAATCTAACATTACCGGAACGCAATGCTAAAATATGATCCATATAAACATCCCAGCGAAATAGGGTCTGTCCTATATTGACATGTTCATTTTTTTTCACGAAAACATTGGAACCATAGGGCACATTATACGTTGATGTTACTCGATTATTTTCATCAATGAGACTTAAAAGGGCATTTCTGGAAAAAGCTACAGAATAATTGCCCTTTTTATTTACTACAGATTTGTAATTATCTGAAAAAATGACTCTGCCTTTACTCTTCGCTTCAGCTTCTGATTCTTCAACAACCCTTGCAGCTGTCCCACCATAGTGGAATGTTCTAAGTGTAAGCTGTGTACCCGGTTCACCAATAGATTGGGCTGCCACTATTCCCACTGCTTCTCCAATGTTCACCGCCTTATCACTTGCCAGATTTCTACCATAGCATTTCCCGCAAACGCCTCGAAGAGATTCACAAGTCAACACCGATCTGATACGAACTTTTTCAATTCCACAATCTTGAATTTTACGTGCTATTATCTCGTTAATTTCTTGGCCTGCCTCAACTATAATTTCATCCTCACTTTCAGGATCATAGATATCCTCCTGGGCAATACGTCCTACAATTCGATCGGCTAAATTCTCAATAATACTTTCTTCTTTTTTCAATGCGGTAATTTCAATACCATTAATAGTACCACAATCTTCCTCAGAAATAACAACATCTTGAGCAACATCCACTAAACGACGAGTAAGATAACCTGCATCGGCTGTCTTTAATGCAGTGTCTGCTAATCCTTTCCTCGCTCCGTGAGTAGAGATAAAGTACTCAAGCACCGAAAGACCTTCTTTAAAGTTTGAAGTGATCGGAGTTTCAATAATTTCCCCTACCTGACCAGTCATCGTTTTCTGCGGTTTTGCCATTAAACCACGCATACCTGCAAGTTGCTTAATCTGCTCACCACTACCTCGAGCGCCAGAATCAGCCATCATAAACACAGGATTAAACCCTTGCCTATCATTTGAAAGATTTTCGAGCATAACATCAGCAACTTTGTTCGTAGTGTGAGTCCAATTATCTATTATCTTATTATAACGCTCACCTTCTGTTAATATTCCTTTTTGAAACTTTTTCTGAATATCTTCTACACGTTTAGAGGATTCGTAAATAAGTTCAGGTTTCTCCTTTGGTATTATAATATCCGAAATTGAAATTGACACGCCAGACCTTGTTGCATATTCAAATCCGATATCTTTTAATTTATCAAGGAACTCAACAGTTTCATAGTTACCGGCTTTATGATAACTTGTACGGACTATCCTTTCCAACCGGCCTTTAGAAATGAGCTCGTTAACATATCCTATTTCTTTCGGGAGAAGGCTACTAAACAATGCTCTTCCAACAGTTGTATCATATATTTTACCGTCCACCCGAATCTTAACCTTAGCGTGAATATCCACTTCGCCAGCCCAGTATGCCGAAAGCGCCTCATTAGTTGACGAAAAACGCATACCCTCACCCTTTGCTCCTTTTTTATGACGGGTAATGTAATAAATACCAAGAACCATATCTTGCGATGGTATAGCGATAGGAAATCCATGTGCAGGATGAAGAATATTATGGCAGGACATAACTAAAACTCTACATTCCATTTGTGCTTCAAAGGATAGAGGTATATGAACTGCCATCTGATCTCCATCAAAGTCGGCATTAAAAGCAGCACATACTAACGGATGGATTTGAATAGCCTTTCCATCAATCAAAATAGGTTGAAAAGCTTGAATGCCTAACCTGTGAAGTGTAGGTGCCCTATTCAGTAAAACAGGATGATCTTTTACAACATATTCAAGTATTCTATATACCTCGGGATCCTTTTGATCTACCATTGCTTTAGCAGCTTTAGGAGTTTTCGATATATTACGCCGTATAAGCTGATGAATAATATGCGGCTTAAATAGCTCAATTGCCATTTCCTTTGGCAAACCACATTCATTCAATCTAAGATTCGGTCCTACAACAATGACAGAACGTCCACTATAATCAACACGCTTACCGAGCAAGTTCTGTCTGAAGCGCCCTTCTTTCCCTTTAAGCATATCACTTAAACTTTTCAAAGGACGTCTTGTACCACTCCTGACTTCAGTACGCCTTCGGCTATTATCAAAAAGTGAATCAACAGCTTCCTGAAGCATTCTCTTTTCGTTCCTTAGAATAACATCAGGAGCTTTAATCTCAATAAGCTGCTTTAATCTATTATTTCGAATTATTACTCGTCGATACAAATCATTTAGATCACTTGCAGCGAATCTACCACCTTCAAGAGGAACAAGAGGTCTGAGATCAGGGGGAATAACAGGTAATACCGTTATAATCATCCATTCAGGTTTATTAGCAGGTTTACCTTCCATAGGCAAAAAAGCTTTCACTACTTTAAGGCGTTTTAATATCTCAGCTTTCTGTGTTGCCGACTTCTTAGATTTTAGATCACTTTTAAGTTGTCGAACAAGAACATCTACATCTAACTTCTGAAGGAGTTCCCTTATAGCTTCCCCACCAGTATTAGCAAGAAAATAACTCTGAGCTTCTTCTTCATCAAAAAGTTCACTCTTTGGTCCATATTTCATCATGTTTTCAAAATATTCTTCCTCCGAAATAACAGAGCTATACGGTAAGTCAGATTCCCCTTGATTGAGAACGACATATTTTTCATAGTAAACAATTTCCTCAATGTTCTTTGTTCTAATATTTAAAAGGTAATACAATTTACTTGGGATAGATCTCAGAAACCATATATGCACAACAGGAACAGCAAGAGTAATATGTCCCATGCGCTCACGTCGAACTTTTTTTCTGGCTACTTCAACACCACATCTGTCACAGATTATACCCTTATATCTAATACGCTTATATTTGCCGCAATGACATTCCCAATCTTTAACAGGACCAAAAATCTTTTCACAAAAAAGTCCGTCTTTTTCTGGTTTGTAAGATCGATAATTTATTGTTTCTGGTTTTAAGACTTCACCATGCGAACGCATCAAGATCGCTTCCGGGGAAGATACATGTATAGTGATACTTTCAAATTCTCTATGATAACTAAAAGGTCTTGAAAAATTCATATTAATTTTAATTCCTCCAGCCCTGTCCCGATGAATCGGGATCTGGACTAATTAATATCCATTTCTATACATAAGCCTTGCAGCTCTTTTAAAAGGACGTTGAATGACTCAGGAATACCAAATTCTGAGAAATTTTCTCCTTTTACAATTGCATTATAGGCTCTTGACCGACCTTCGACATCATCAGATTTTACGGTAAGAACTTCCTGCAAGGTATAGGCAGCCCCATAAGCTTCTAAAGCCCAAACTTCCATTTCACCAAAACGCTGTCCTCCAAATTGAGCCTTGCCGCCTAGTGGTTGTTGTGTAACAAGTGAGTAAGGTCCGGTTGATCTGGCATGCATTTTATCTTCTACTAGATGTGACAACTTCATCATGTAGATATATCCAACTGTAACAGGAGCATCAAAAGGCTCTCCAGTCTGACCATCATAAAGAGTTACTTTTCCACTTTCAGGCAAATTAGCTTTCCTAAGTTCTTCTTTTACCTCTTCATGGGAGGCACCATCAAATACAGGGGTTTCGTAATAAACACCCAGTTTCTTACCTGCCCATCCAAGCATCGTTTCATAGAGCTGTCCTAAATTCATACGTGATGGTACACCGAGAGGGTTAAGAATAATGTCAACCGGAGTTCCATCTTCTAAGAAAGGCATATCTTCCTGAGGTACAATTATCGAAACTACACCTTTATTACCATGTCTACCAGCCATCTTATCACCGATAGAAATTTTTCTCTTGTTTGCAACATAGACTTTAGCAAGTTGCAAAACTCCAGGCTGGAGATCGTCACCAACTTTAATCTTATAAATTCTTTGTTCTAACTCTTCATCAATCTTCTGTGAAAGATCAAAATAACTTTTTACTACCTTTTCGACTTTTTGATTTGCCTCAGAATCAGTAGTCCAGGGCTCCTCTAAACTCAGATTATCAAAATCTATTTCCTGAAGCTGTCTTTCAGTTAATTTAATACCAGCTTCAACAATCGTTTTTGTTCCGGTTATATCTTTTATTGTCTTAGATGTTTTATCTAAAAGAATCCGAATTAACAATTTATCACGACGAACCTTAAGAGAATGATGTTCTTGTACACTCTTGCTAATTGCTTCATCTGTTTGACGCTTTTCATCATCCCGACTCGTTTTTCCTTTTCGTCTAAATAACTTTGTATCTACAGCAACACCTCTAATTCCAGATTCAGTTCTTTTAGAAGCATCTTTAACATCGCTGGCTTTTTCACCAAATATAGCTCTTAGGAGTTTCTCTTCAGGTGTTGGGTCTGTCTCACCTTTTGGAGTAACTTTACCAATTAATATATCGTTAGGTTTTACTTCAGCGCCAACCCGGATAATACCATTTGCATCTAAATTTCTTGTTGTCTCTTCACTGACGTTTGGAATTTCACGGGTAAGTTCTTCGCTACCGCGTTTTGTGTCTCGAACCTCAAGCTCAAACTCTTTAACATGAACCGAAGTAAATACATCATCCCTTACTATGCGGTCACTAAGAACAATTGCATCTTCAAAGTTATAACCGCGCCACGCCATAAAAGCAACCAGAACATTTCTCCCCAAAGCCAATTCACCATGATCAGTAGCGCAACCATCGGCAATAACATCACCTTTTCTAACCTTATCACCCGCTTTAACCAAGGGCTTTTGATTCATAGTAGTATCTTGATTAGTTCGGAAAAATTTTGCTAATTCAAGTTTAACTTTAGCCTGATTTCCATCAAGAAGGGAATCATCGTCTGCATCTGAGGAACAAATAACAATATAATCAGCACACACTTCCTCTATAACTCCATTTATAGGAGAGATAACTGTAGTCTTCGAATCCCTTGCAACTACTCTTTCCATTCCTGTTCCAACAATAGGTCTTTCAGGTTTGAGAAGAGGTACGGATTGCCGCTGCATATTGGAACCCATGAGTGCACGGTTTGCATCATCATTTTCAAGAAAAGGAATTAGTGCTGCTGAAACAGATACAATTTGATTAGGTGAAACATCCATATATTTCAGTTTGTCAGGTGTTACCACTGGAAATTCACCACGAATTCTTGCCCGAACATTAGACCTTACAAAATGACCCTTCTCATCTAATGGGGCATTAGCCTGTGCAATTAGCTCCCGGTCTTCATCATCAGCTGAAAGATAAGAAACTTTATTTGATACAACTGGTTCGCTATTCTTTATATTAACACGACGATAGGGTGTTTCAATAAAACCAAGTTTATTTACATAGGCATAGGTTGCAAGAGAGGAGATCAATCCAATATTTGGACCTTCTGGAGTTTCTATAGGGCAAAGTCTCCCATAATGTGTGTAGTGGACGTCTCGAACTTCAAAACCTGCTCTTTCTCGAGTAAGTCCACCTGGACCTAGTGCAGAAACACGACGCTTATGTGTTATCTCCGCAAGAGGATTTGTCTGATCCATAAATTGAGACAACTGGCTTGTACCATAAAATGAATTGACAACAGATGTAATAATTCTAGAATTTATCAAATCTTGAGGTGTTAGATTCTCAGATTCCCTTAAGTTCATCCTCTCTTTTATGGTTCGAGCCATGCGTGTAAAAGCAAGATTAAACTGATTTGTCAGCTGCTCTCCAACGGTTCGAACACGCCTATTTCCAAGATGGTCAATATCATCAGGACCTAAATTGCCCTTCTTCATTTCTATGATATGTTTAATAATCTCGACTATATCCTGTTTGGTAAGAACCGTATCTTCAACAGGAACTTTCAAATTGAATTTCTTATTTATCCGATAGCGACCTACCTGACCAAGATCGTACTTTTTAGGACTGAAAAACAATCTCTCTATAAATATTCTGGCTGTATCTAAATTTGGAGGTTCTCCAGTTCGCAGGCTTCTATATAAATAGTAAAGTGCGGATTCTTCGTCACTCGTAGAAGAATCTTTTCTAATAGTATTTAGAAGTACTGATTTCTCAATATCATCATCAGTAGTAAATACCAGGATAGAGTCGATTTCATGCTCTTTACAGATCTTCATATGTTCTTTATTTATCGTAACCATCTCTTTAACTTCATAAAGAACTTCGCCTGTTTGAGGGTCTATTAAACTCTCGGCAAGCGTTTTTCCAATTGCTTCTTTAGCTGAACCTGAAATGTCGATTGTTTCACCAATACTCAACAATTTTAGAATATCTTCATTTGTGGGATAGCCAAATGCTCTGAGCAATATGGTTGCGGGAAATTTACGGCGCCTATCAATAATTGCACTAAGAACATCATGAGTATCAATAACAAAATCTACCCACGAACCTCTAAGAGGAATTACTCTCGCAGAATAGATTTTCATTCCATTTGTGTGTTCACCTTCACTAAAGAATACACCTGGCGACCTTTGAAGCTGACTTACAATAACCCTTTCAGCTCCGTTAATAATAAAAGTACCTCTCTCGGTCATATAAGGAACATTGCCAAAAAAGATGTCCTGTTCAATACCAGCTGCATAATCTCCTTTAGAACTACCCTCTTCAGTAATATGAAGAATCAGCCGCACTTTTAAAGGAATTGTATAGCTAACTCCCCGCTCTAAACATTCTTTTATGGTATATCGAGGTTCACCTACCGTATAGTATTTATACTCCAAAAGATAGTTTCCATGTGTGTCTTCCACAGGAAATACATTATGAAATGCAGCCTCTAAGCCTTTTTTCTCACGCTCTTCTGGTGGAACATTCTTCTGAAGAAAGAGTTCATAAGACTTAATCTGAACATCTAAAAGATTGGGCATATTCAACGTAGTAGATATTTTTGAAAAAGATTTTCTCTTCGTCAATTTCTGGAGAGTTTTACTCAAGAGTATCCCTCCTTTTCACTTTTAAACATCTCCTCTTATTAAAAAGGAGAAAATTTATAAACTTAATAAAGATACTGTCATTCAAAATACAATAAGGCATAAATAATAACAGCCTATTTGACCTCGACTGTTGCTCCTGCTTCTTCTAGCTGTTTCCTAACACTTTCGGCTTCTTCCTTTGACACTGCCTCTTTAACTGAATTAGGAGCATTATCAACAAGATCCTTAGCTTCTTTCAGTCCGAGACTGGTTGCTGACCTCACAACTTTGATGACATTGATCTTTTGAGAACCAACTTCTTTTAAAATAACGTCAAATTCTGTTTTTTCCTCTTCCACTGGGGCTTCAGTGACTGCCACTCCCTGAGCAGCAACAGCTACCGGGGCAGCCGCTTTAATATCAAACTTTTCCTCAATGTCTTTAACTAGTCCAGATATCTCAAGCATATTAGCTTTTTCAAGATACTCAAGAACATTTGCTTTTGTTATTTCAGCCATTTTCTATTTTCCTCCTTTTACTGAAAAATACTTTATTCTTTTTTGTTTTTACTAAGCGATTCAAGAACATCAACCAACTGACTCATAGATGCATTCAGTAAACCAACAAGATTACTCATTGGAGCAACTAAGGTACCAACAAATTTTAATAATAGTTCTTCTCTTGATTGCAGTTTCATTATTTCGCTAATTTTATCAGCTTTAAAAAGTTCCTTCTCAAAAATACATCCGGTAATAGCCAGGCTCTCTAATTTATTTTTCTTAACAAACGAGGTTATTACCTTCGCTGGATTTGTGGGATCATCATAGGAAAATGCAATTCCCATCTGACCTTCGATAAGATTGTCAATTGAATCATACCCGGCATTTTTTGCAGCAATTTTAGTAAGAGTCTTTTTTGCAACTCTATATTCGATATTGGCTGCATGAAACTCTTTTCTCAGATCATTCAACTGCTGAACATTCATTCCTTTATAATCTGTGAAATATATGCCTTTAGCTCTTGAAAATTTCTCAGTAATTTCATTTACTAAATCAATCTTATTTTGATTGGGCATCTTAACTCCTAAATAGCATATTATTATAAAACAGTAGACTTATCTACATGGATTCCAGGACCCATTGTGGTTGTAAGCGTTAATTTTCTAAAATATACGCCTTTCACTGAAGAAGGTCTCATACTAATTAAATTGGATATTAAAGTTTTGACATTTTCTCCAATTTTTTCTTCAGAAAAAGATATCTTACCAACAGGAGAATGTATAATTCCACTTTTATCAACACGTATTTCCACACGACCCCCCTTTATCTCCTTCACAGCAATCGCTACATCGTTGGTTACTGTACCACTTTTAGGATTTGGCATGAGTCCTTTTGGACCAAGAATTTTTCCGAGTCTCCCTATTTGCCCCATAACGTCAGGTGTTGCAATGATTACATCAATATCAGACCAACCTTTTTGTATTTTCTCAATATATTCTTCAAGACCAACATAATCGGCGCCGGCTTTATTAGCTTCGTCAACTTTTAATTTAGTCATTACAAGAACTCGTACCTTGCGACCAGTACCATATGGATAAGAAAAAGTGCCGCGTATATTTTGATCTGCATGTCTTGGATCTACACCAAGATTAACATGTGCTTCAACAGTTTCATCGAATTTTGTACCTTCCAAACTTTTCAACAGCGAAATCGCTTCTTTAATTGGATAATCTTTTTTTCGATCAACTTTACTATTATTATTATTAACCCGTTTTGAGACTTTCATAAAACTGGTTCCTTTACTCTATTACCCTAATGCCCATACTACGGGCAGTTCCTTTTATCATCTCCATAGCCTGCTCAATTGTGTGTGCATTAAGGTCCGGCATCTTCGTTTTGGCTATTTCCCTGACAGTTTTGATTGTGACTGATCCAACCTTTGTTTTGTTCGGTTCACCAGACCCCTTTTCAATCTTTGCAGCCTTCATCAAAAGAATCGAAGCTAGAGGTGTTTTAGTTATGAATTTAAACGACCTGTCGGAAAAAACAGTGATCTCCACAGGAATAATCAAACCTTGCTTATCCTGAGTCCGGGCATTAAACGCTTTACAGAATTCCATTATATTCACACTATGTTGACCCAAAGCAGGGCCAACAGGTGGTGAGGGATTCGCATTAGCAGCTGGAATATGAAGTTTTATTGTTGTTAAAATCTTTTTTGCCATATCTTCACCTATTTCTCTAATTCAACCTGTAAAAAATCTAACTCAACTGGTGTAGGACGACCAAAAATACTAACCATAACTTTTATTTTATGTTTATCCTCATTTACATCCTGAACAACCCCCTTAAAATCGACAAAAGGACCATCTACAACTTTAACAGGATCACCTAGTTTAAAAGGAACAGCCATAATTTCTCGACCATCTTTCCGTTCAACTTCTCCCATTATCCTTTTTACTTCTTCAGGTTTAAGTGGTAAAGGCTTGCCCTTAGCTCCAACAAAACTCATAATACCGGGAATATTTTCAATAAGATATTGAGATTCTTTGGTCATTTCCATTTTAATAAGAATATATCCAGGAAAAAATACTTTGTTACGAATGCGTTTCTTACCTTCACGCATTTCCATTATATTTTCAGATGGTACAAGAACTTCAGATATAATATCTTTCTTTCCTGCTCGCTCAGCTTCTAATAGTATAGATTCTTGAATCTTCTTTTCCTTACCTGAATATGCTTTTAAAACGTACCATTCCATAATAAAACTATAAAATAATGTTCACAACTTTAGACAATAATAAATCTACAACAAATAAAAACATGGACAATATTAGTGACAAAATCAAAACTACTACGGTGGAACCTTTCAATTCTTGCCAAGTTGGCCAGGACACTTTTTTCATTTCAAAAAAAACACCATCTATAAAACCTATAATTTTTTTAAACATACTTTATTCTCCTCTATAGGCAAATATATGAAAGATTAAAAAATCAAAAATGCAGGTGAGGCAGGAATCGAACCCGCAACCCCTGGTTTTGGAGACCAGTGCTCTACCAATTGAGCTACTCACCTTCATATTCTAATTACCTCGTTTCCTTATGTAAAGTATGTTTTTTACACCAACGACAATATTTTTTGTATTCCACTCTACCCGGATGCAATCTTTTATTCTTTTCCGTTGTATAGTTTCTACGTTTACAAACTGTACACTCTAGAGTAATAATTTCACGCATTGCTTATACCTTTGTGGTTACTCCAATATTTCAGTTACAACACCAGCACCAACTGTTCTTCCACCTTCACGAATCGCAAAACGAAGCTCCTTCTCCATCGCTATCTCTGTTATCAACTCCACTTCGGCTGTTACATTATCTCCCGGCATTACCATATC
>DAOUYY010000205.1 GCA_030665885.1 Fidelibacterota bacterium | reverse complement strand
CCACAAAAAATAGCATTCATTATTGAGCGACTTGGTAAATATTCTACAACGCTCGAAGCAGGATTTCATGTTCTCATTCCATTTCTTGACAAAGTCTCTTACAAACATACATTAAAAGAACAGGCGATAGATGTCCCGCCTCAATCCTGCATAACCAGGGATAATATCGCAGTGGAAGTTGATGGCATACTATACATGCAGGTTGTTGATCCAAAAAAGGCATCTTACGGAATAAATAATTACCAATTTGCATCTACGCAACTGGCACAAACAACTATGAGAAGTGTAATAGGAAAGTTGGATCTCGATAGGACTTTTGAAGAGCGGGAGACAATAAATAGTGTTATCGTAGATGCAGTTGATAAGGCTTCTGATCCCTGGGGAGTCAAAGTGACAAGATACGAGGTTAAAAATATTTTACCTCCTCAAAGCATTAAAGATGCTATGGAAAAGCAGATGAGAGCTGAACGTGAGAAACGGGCAACAATTGCAGAATCGGAAGGAGACCGACAGGCAAAAATAAATAGAGCAGAAGGTGATAGACAGGAAGCAATTGCCCGGTCGGAAGGCGAAAAGCAGAAAAGGATCAATGAGGCAGAGGGACGAGCTGAAGAAATTAAGAAAGTTGCTAATGCTACTGCCCAGGGAATCAGGGAAATTGCTTCGGCAATAAATGAAAAGGGCGGTATTAATGCAGTAAACCTGCGTATCGCAGAACAATATTTAAACGAATTCGGAAAACTTGCGAAAACCAATAATTCAATTATCATTCCATCTAATCTTTCTGATATCGCTGGCATGATAGCAGCAGCTGCATCTGTCATTAAAGAGCAATCTAAGGGGGTGTAATAATATAACCTTGACATCCGGCAGCTGCCGGATTGTAACTTCATCCAGAAGTTTCGGGACAAAATGACAGATTAACATGAATGACTACTTTAATCTATTACACCCCATAAATAGATTTAGTAGCAGGGTTATCATCGATTGGTGATCAATGTAACATTTACCTGAAAATAGAACACGCCTGCCTGCCATCAGGCAGGTTTGTGTCTGCTTGTCGCCATGTACGTTCCACCTTACTATCTTCATACTTTTCATAATAGGGGCTGGATTTGGTTGAAGTGAAAAACGCCTTTATGTGGAACCTATATAAAATGGGATTATAGAGTTAAATAAATATTTGAGAGGAAAAAGTGAAGGATAAACACAAACAGCTTTTTATTGCACTATCAATCTACCTTATCTATGTTGCAGTAATTTTATTAGCTAACATTCTGATGAAAATGAGCCTCTCTACTAATAACAGAACTCTTGAGGCAATTTCCGGGGTGCTTTTCGGTTTTATTGGCATTCCAATTTTCAGTCTCTTTTTAACACTCTGGCTGGCAAAAAAGTAAGAATTGGATTCATGTTGTTCTAATTCTTTTACTCTATCTTTTACTTACTAATTTTGAATCAATAAAAGTAGTTTTGAGTAGTGGGATTTCTATGAGAGATTTTGCTGTTCATTATGTCTCTGCTTTGCTCTTTCATGTAACATATTACCCATTATTTGCGGTTTTTATGTTCCCAATTCTTAGAAAGAATTTTGGATTAATCAGAGGACTACTATTTACTTCACTGGCGTTCGCTTTGTATCACTTAGCCCAGTTCCACTTCTTCCCTGCCGGAGTTACTCCTATTATGCAGGCGCTACTTTTCATGGCTTTCACTGCAAATTTACTATTCTATTTATGGGGTGAATCAATCATTTTGATAGCACTCGCACATAGTACAAGTGGAGCGATAGGCTTGATTTCTAATGGAACTGTATTTAATCAAATTGATTTTGTGTTCTTCTTAACAATTGTAATTATGATTATGCTTTTGGGATACATGGTTCAACAAGAGCTAAAACATAGGAAAAAAATTGTATTTGACGCAGGTTGGTGATTACAAATTTCCATTAAAGACAAATAGAAATAAATTGGACAAACAAAGTCCGAATAAACGATGATACCACTTTACAAAACAGTGTATAAAAAGCCTCAACAAGCTTCGTCCAAATTCGTCTTCGATGTACTTCTTTTATCTACATAACGTTAAATTGCTCATCCAAATGAATAATGTGATAAGTCTATGCATTTTTATTTATATTTATGATGATTTTTAAATAGTAATGTTGAAATTGTTTAGATTCCAAATCACATTTAACGTATTACGTTTCATTTAAAATTAGAAAAGACTAACTAAATAATTAGAATTATTGGAATGAAAAAGGAAGATAGAATTACAAAAGCTCACGGCAGCGGTGGAAAACTCACTCACGATTTAATAAGAAATTTGTTTGTCAAATATTTTAATAATGAGAAGTTAAACTCACTTAGTGATTCTGCCGTTCTTGGAAAGATGAACGGTGAATTGGTTTTTACTACAGATTCTCATGTTGTTAAACCACTTTTTTACCCGGGTGGGGATATTGGGAAATTATCGGTTGCAGGTACAGTGAATGACCTGGCGGTTTGTGGCGCTAAACCGTTGTGGCTATCATGTGGGATGATTTTAGAAGAGGGATTGGAAATTATAACTCTTGAAAAAATCGTGGCTTCGATGAGAAAAACTGCTGATGATATTGGTGTTTCAATTGTCACAGGTGATACCAAGGTTGTGGAGCATGGCGCTGCCGATGGGATTTACATAAATACTGCAGGTGTGGGAATTTTACCGAAGGGAGTGGTTCTTGGGCTTGATAAGGTTCAACCTGGTGATAAAGTTTTTGTGAGCGGTTTTATAGGGGATCATGAGGCAGCGATAATAAAAGCACGCGAGGAATTTAATATTGATATTAATATTGAAAGCGATTGTGCGGCGGTTTGCAATTTGACTTCGAAACTTGTTTCACTTATTCCGAATTTGCGGATCATGCGCGATCCCACGAGAGGTGGCTTAGCTACAACATTGAACGAATTTGTGTGGGGAAGAAATTTTGGTATTCGTGTTTATGAAAATGATATTCCTGTAAGAGAAATTGTGCGCGGGCTTTGTGAACCACTAGGGTTTGATCCATTGTATATGGCTAGTGAGGGTAAAGTTGTATTTATAGTGGGACCAGGTAGCTCTGAAAAAGCATTATCAATTTTGAAATCCAGTCCGCTTGGCAAGAATGGTAAAATGATTGGCGAAATAATAAGTATACCTAAGGGGAAAGTGTTATTAAAAACACAGATCGGCAGCGAACGTATTCTGGATATGCTGACGGGTGAAATGCTGCCGAGGATATGTTAGAAAGGACTACAATTAAGAGTGCCTCATGGAGGTCCCGTTGGGAATTGTGTTACGTAAATCAAACACTCTTGTTTGATTATTAATTAACAGGATGTTTTTTGTGTTATGTAGGTATACTTTAATTTGGGATTTGGTTGTATGATAAGTATAAATCCACAATCAGGAGTGATTGTGTTACGTAAATCAAACACTCTTGTTTGATTATTAATTAACAGGACATTTTTTGTGTTATGTAGGTATACTTAAATTTGGGATTGAGTTATAAGATGAATCTGGAACCACAATTATAAAAGACATCCTCAACAAGAGTCGCGTTACGTAAATTAAACACTCTTGTTTGATTATTTGATTTTATTCGAAAATTAAAACATGTCTTTTAAGAACATTTTAGATTACAAAAGCTTTTACAGAAGAAATCTGCCTCATTATCAGCCGGAATCAGGTATTTTCTTTACAACTTATCGCCTTAATTTTGATCTTCCTTTAGAGATTATTAAAAAACTTATTCAACAGAAAAAGGAATTTGCTAGACGAGAAAGAAAGGTTTTTAATAAAGATAAAAAATCAGAGAAGCTGAACTTTGAAAAACAACGATTCTATTTGATCGACAATTATCTGGGATTATGTAAAAATGGTCCAAAACATTTGTCTGATCCAAATATTGCCCAAATTGTCAAGGACAGTTTGTTCTTTATGAATAAAAAGCAGTATGAATTGTATTGCTTTTGTATTATGCCGAATCATGTTCATGTATTAATGAAGCCGATGGAAAAAGAAAACGGGGATTTTTATTCTTTTGCAGAGATATTAAAAGGGCATAAAGGAAGTACTGCTCGTAAAGCAAATAAATTGTTAAATAGAACAGGGAGTTTTTGGCATAAAGAAAGCTATGATCACTTAGTGCGATCACAGCGAGAGTTTGAAGATACTGTTTGGTATATACTGAATAATCCTGTAAAAGCACATTTGGTTGACGATTATCGAAAGTGGAAGCATACATGGGTTGCTGAGGATATTAAGAAAGAAATGGGTTTGTGACAGAACCACAATCAGGAGTGTCTCATGGAGATCCCGTTGGGAATTGTGTTACGTAAATCAAACACTCTTGTTTGATTATTAATTAACAGGATGTTTTTCGTGTTATGTAGGTATACTTTAATTTGGGATTGAGTTATAAGATGAATATGGAACCACAATCTATAAAAGACATCCTC
>DAOUYY010000099.1 GCA_030665885.1 Fidelibacterota bacterium | reverse complement strand
TCCATTTTGATTAAAAATCTAAAATTTCAATTTTGAGAGTAAATGTTTTACGGTAGCATTTCCAAATCCAGAAACTCCGTAACACTTTATCTCAGTGAAACTACTCTGGGATAATTTAATATTTGATATTTGATATTTATAATTTGATATAAACATATATAATAAACACCTATTTTTCAACCTTTTCTGCTTTAACTAAATGAGATATTGATTTTATCATCCCCCTAATGGCAGGATTATCGGGCTGTATAACTGTATGATGCATGCGTTTTAATCCAAGTGCTTCCAAAGTTTTTTTCGCCTTTTGTCTATAGCCAATAGGACTTTTAATCTGCGTAATTTTCAATTTAGTACAATTTTTTATACTCATGACCCAAACATCTCCTGAAGCGTCATTTCTCTCTTCTTTGCGAACTGATAAGGATCCTTTAACAATTGAAGTGCTACCATAGTAGCTTTTACTACATTATGTGTATTATTCGAACCAATGGACTTTGTTAAAATATCCCGTACACCTACCTCTTCCATAATTGCTCTGATTGGACCACCAGCAATTATACCAGTACCAAGTGATGCCGGTTTTAGAATCACCTTAGCAGCCCCATATTTTGCCTGAACCACATGAGGAATAGTACCATTAATAATAGGGATCCTCACCATATTCTTTTTTGCATTTTCCTTACCTTTAGAAACTGCTGTAACAACTTCTAAAGCTTTACCAAGCCCAATACCGATATGCCCTTTTCCATCACCAACTGCAACAATGGCATTAAATTTAAACCTACGACCACCAGTAACAACTTTTGCAACCCTATTTATCTTTATAACTTTTTCTTCAAGTAATTCCAGTTGAGTAGGATCAATAGTTTTCAAATTTCATCTCCTCTGAATTTATAATTCTAATCCAGCTTCTCTCGCTGCTTCTGCCAGTAATTTCACCCTTCCATGGTATTTAAATCCACTACGATCAAAAACAGCCCTTCTGATTTTCTTTGCTAAAGCCTTCTCAGTAAGATATTTTCCAACAAGAACACTTTTTTCACTCTTCGTTGCTTTTTCCTTTATCTCTGTTTTGACTTTTGGTGACAAATCAGACACAGAAAATAGAGTCCTATTCGCAGTATCATCAATTAATTGTGCATAAATATGTTTTAAACTGCGAAATACAGCTAGCCTTGGTCTTTCAGCTGTCCCATGAATGTGTTTTCTAATCCGTTTTTTTCTACGAGTACGAGCAATTTTTCTTGACTTCAATTTCTTCATCCCGATTACCTCTATTTCACCCCAACTTTCTTTCCTGCTTTTCTGCGAATATATTCTCCTTGGTACCGGATACCTTTACCTTTATAAGGCTCAGGTGGAGAAATTGATCTTAATTTAGCAGCTACCTCACCTACTTTTTGCTTATCAATTCCACTAACTGTAACTACCAAATTACTTGGTACTCTGAGAGTAATATCCTCAGGCGGAGTAAATAATACTGGATGTGAAAAACCAATATTTAAAAGTATAGAACAACCTTTCATCTCTGCGGTGTAACCAATACCTGATATCTCTAATGTCTTCTGATATCCTTTAGTAACTCCTTCAACCATATTAGCTATTAATACTCTTGTAAGACCATGCAGTGCCTTATGCATTTTACTATCACTGGATCTGGTTACTACAATCTTTTTATCTTTTCTAGTAACTGACATATCAGGATTAAAATCCCAGGATAGTTCGCCCTTAGGTCCCTTAATTATTAAAGACTTGCCTTTAATAGTCACAATAACATTTTCAGGAATTGGAATAGGTTGTTTACCGATTCTAGACACAATTTACTCCTTACTACCTACATTCACCAAACATAACAAATTACTTCACCACCAGTGTTATACTTCCGAGCAATCTTATCCGTAATTAAACCCATTGGTGTAGAAAGAATTGCGATGCCCATACCTCCAACAACTCGAGGAATCTTGTTGACTGGAACATAAAATCGCCTTCCAGGATGACTTATCTTTTTTAATCCCTCAATAATTGGAGTTCCATCTTTGTCGTACTTCAAATAAACCCTTATAATTCCCTGTTTCCCATCTTTAATCAAGATGAACTCCTTTATGAAATTCTCTCGCTTTAAAATCAGAGAAAGTTTCTTCTTCATATTCGATGCTGGAATATCAACCCAACGATGATTTGCTCTTTGGGCATTTCTTATTCTTGTTAAATAATCTGCAATAGGATCGGTTACTGGCATATTAAAAATACTCCTGTTTTACCAGCTTGCTTTAGTAATACCTGGAATTTCGCCTTTTAGCGCTAATTCCCTGAAACATAATCTGCAAAGACCAAATTTTCGATAATACGATCTTGGACGACCACAGATAGAACATCTATTTACTTTGCGTGTTGAAAATTTTGGCTTACGCTTTGCCTTTGCTATAAGTGATTTCTTTGCCATATCAGTTGCTCTCCCCCGATTCCAAAGGTGCAGAAACACGTTTCTTAAATGGGAAACCAAACAATGAAAGCAGGTTATAGGCTTCCTCATCTGTCTTTGCATTCGTTGTAATTGTAATATTCATTCCCCTGATTCTATCAACTTTATCATAGTCAATTTCAGGGAAAATAATCTGTTCTCTTATTCCTATAGAATAGTTTCCTCGACCATCAAAAGATTTATCAGGTAAACCTGAAAAATCTCGAACTCGTGGAAAAGCAGTGGAAATCAGTCTATCTAAAAATTCAAACATTCTTTCTCTTCTTAGAGTCACGCAACAGCCAACAGGATCACCCTGGCGAATTTTAAAATTTGATATAGATTTTTTTGCACGAGTTATAACTGGCTGTTGACCGGAAATAACTCTAATATCTTCCTGAGCCTTTTTTAAACTTGCGGCTTCTTCTTTAGCCCTACCTACCCCAATATTGATGCAGATCTTTTCTAATTTTGGCACTTGCATTTTATTCTTATATCCAAATTTCTTTATCATCTTGGATACAATATCAGTTTCATAAAGAACATTTAATCTTGGTCTATATTCTGATTTTTTCAACACCCGACAACTCCTCATTAAATGCTATCAATTATTTCTCCTGATTTCTTTGAATACCGGACTTTTTTACCATCTTTCAAATTTTTAAACCCAATCTTTGTCGGTTCATTATTATGAATAAGTTGAACATTTGAGATATGTATAGAGGCTTCTTTTTCAACAATTCCACCTTGGGGATTATTTTGACTGGGTCGCATATGTTTCTTTATAAAATTTACACCTTCAACTATTATCCTCTGTTTTTTGGGAAATATTTTTAATACTCTGCCAGTTTTCCCTTTGTAGTTCCCGGATATAACAACTACTATATCATTTTTCCGAATACAAAACATTCTGACTCTCATTTATAGTACCTCCGGTGCCATTGGAACTATCTTCATGTAATTTTTCTCCCGGAGTTCTCTAGCAACGGGACCAAATATACGTGTTCCCATCGGTTCAAAATTTTCATCAATTAGAACGGCTGCATTATCATCAAACCGAATATATGAGCCATCTTTACGACGAATTTCTTTTCGAGTTCTAACTACTACAGCTTTTGACTTGTCACCCTTCTTAACCATACTACCGGGCGATGCTTGTTTAACTGTGACAACAATTATATCTCCAAGAGAAGCAACTTTTCTACCAGAGCCTCCAAGCACACGAATACACAGAACCTGCTTTGCTCCGGTATTATCTGCAACTGTCATTTTTGTTTCTTGCTGTATCATCAGAACTTCCTCTTACGATTTGTCTAGTGATCTAAAACTTCCAATAAACGCCATCTTTTTTTTCTGCTGATCGGACGAGACTCTGAAATTTTGACTATATCACCTTGCTTGCAATTATTCTGAGGGTCATGAACAAAAAATTTGGAGGTTCGTCTTATATACTTTCCATAAACTGGGTGTTTAACAGTTCTTTCAATCGACACAACTACAGTTTTGTCCATCTTATCACTAATAACAGTACCAATCAGAACTTTTCTCTTTCCTTGTAATGCCATTATTTTTTATCCTGCAATTTAACCACTTCATTATCTTTTACTTTTAAACCAAGTTCATATTCATGAAGAACTGTTTTTATTTGAGCAATTTCGCGACGAACTTTTCTGATTTTCAGTGGATTTTCCAATTGCTGCAGTGCCTTTTGAAAACGGAGATTCTCTAATGCAGCAATATTATCCTGGAGCTTTGTTTCAAGTTCACCAATCGATAATTCTCTTAATTGACTCTGTTTCACACTATGCTCCTACTTCTCGTCTGGCAACAACCTTAGTTTTAATTGGTAGTTTATAAGCACTTGCAGAGAAAGCCTCTTTGGCATCAGCTTCACTTGGAACCTCAACCTCAAATAATATTCTTCCCGGCTTCACAACGGCAACCCAAAATTCTGGAGAACCTTTACCTTTACCCATTCTAGTCTCTGCTGGCTTCTTTGTTACGGGTTTATCGGGAAATATTCTAATCCACATTTTACCGTGCTTTCTAACTTTTCTAGCAATAGATACACGAACAGCCTCAATCTGACGACTTGTAATCCAACCAGGTTCCAATGCTTTCAGACCATAATGCCCGAAACAGACACTATCACCACGGGTAGATAAACCCTTCATTCTACCTCTATGTTGTTTTCTATGTTTGATTTTACGCGGTGCCAGCATATCTAAAACCTTACATTTTTATTTCTTGTTCCTAATGAGTCCTTTTCAGAAAAGATTCTCCATTACAGATCCATACTTTAACCCCAATGCAACCATATGTTGTAAAAGCGGTTACAGAAGCGAAATCTATATCAGCTCTTAGGGTATGCAGAGGTACACGACCCTCTCTATAAGTTTCCTTACGTGACATTTCAGCTCCACCAAGACGACCACCGCACTGTATGCGAATGCCTTCAGCACCCATTCTCATTGTTGCCTGGATAGATTTCTTAATCGCACGTCTAAAAGAAACCTTTTTTTCAATTTGAGCAGCTATATTACTCGCTACTAAAGTTGCATCCAATTCAGGTCGTTTAATCTCATTCACATTTATCTGAACATCAGAATTTGTAATCTGCTGAAGTTCCATTCTGAGCAGGTCTACTTCTTCACCCTTTCGGCCGATAACAATTCCAGGGCGCGATGTATTAATCGCAACTGTAATTTTTTTTGAAGTTCTATGAATATCAACACTTGAAATCCCTGCATTCGGTAAACGTTTAAGAATATATTTACGCAGCTTTATATCCTCGGTAAGCTTTTTTGCAAAGTTCCTTTCATCAAACCAATTACTACTCCAATCCTTATTAAAACCGAGACGAAAACCTATAGGATGAGTTTTTTGACCCAAATAACCTCCAAACTATTTATTCTTTCTCTTATTACTAATTCTGTTCTTTTTCTCTGCCACGACAACAGAAATATGACTTGTACGCCGTCTTATTATAGATGCTCGTCCCATAGCACGCGCCCTATATCTCCGGGTTGTATTACCTTCATCTACAAATATTGTCTTTATATAGAGATCTTCAGGGTTTATTCCTGATCCACCCTCAGAATTCAAAAGATTTGAAACAGCTGACCTAACAGTTTTTTCCACTGAGAAGGAAGATTTCTTACTACTAAAATGTAAAATATTTAGGGCCGTTTCTATCTCCTTCCCCCGAACCAAATCAGCTGCTTGTCGAACTTTCCTAGAAGACTGTCTATTATATCTGCTAATTGCTCTCGCTTCCATATTACCTATCTTTTACATTTCTTTTCTGAACAAGTATATCCTCTAACTAATCTAATGTCCTCGGAATGTTCTAGTATGCGCAAACTCACCAAGTTTGTGCCCTACCATATTTTCCGTTATAAATATTGGGATAAACTTATTACCATTATGAACAGCAAAGGTATATCCAACAAATTCAGGAGGAATAGTTGTTCTCCTTGCCCAGGTCTTTATTACTTTTTTCTTTCCAGATTTACTCATCTGCTCAATTCTACTCAGAAGTTTAGCATCTATATATGGTCCCTTTTTTATCGAACGACTCATTTAATTCTCTCCATAACTATCAATTACGTCTTTTTACAATAAATCTATCACTTTGATTGCGTTTCTTTCGCGTACGATATCCTTTTGAAGGTTGACCCCAAGGACTGCATGGATGCCGACCACCGGAACTCTTTCCTTCACCTCCACCCATCGGATGATCAACAGGATTCATAGCAACACCCCTGACTTTTGGTCTACGACCAAGCCAGCGGCTTCGTCCAGCCTTCCCCAATGATATATTTTCATGTTCTTTGTTCCCAACTTCACCAATTGTTGCAAAACACTCTTTAAAAACCAGACGGATTTCACCAGAAGGCATTTTTATTGTAACATATTTACCCTCTTTTGCCATAATCTGAGCTGCTGTTCCAGCACCACGGGCAATTTGTCCACCTTTTTTAGGCTTTAACTCAATATTATGAACAAACGTACCGGAAGGAATATTCTTCAATGGTAAAGCATTACCTGGCTTTATCGGAATATCCTGACCAGATACAACAACACTACCAGTCTGTAAACCATCTGGGGCTAATATATACCGTTTTTCACCATCTTTATAGGCAAGTAAAGCAATTCTTGCTGATCTGTTTGGATCATACTCTATAGTTTTAACAATAGCTTCAATACCATATTTATTTCGTATGAAATCAATCACTCTATAAGTTCGCTTATGCCCGCCTCCACGTCTACGTGCTGTTATGCGACCTAAATTATTTCTCCCACTCGAGCGTTTAAGCGGAACAAGGAGACTTCTCTCGGGTTTAGCAGTTGTTACTTCATCAAAAGTGTCAACTGATTTAAAGCGCTGTCCTGAAGTAATTGGCTTGATTTTTTTAATTCCCATAATGCTATACCGCAGTTTCTCCTTGATAGAAATCTATCTTATCACCTTCTTTAAGAGTTATTATAGCCTTTTTCCAATTAGAACGTCTACCATTAGTTCTTATAACCCTACCACCACTTCTAACCGTCATCTGTTTTCTTTTACCTTTGATATTCATAGTAGATACTTTTTCAACTTTAACTCCAAATCTATCTTCAACTGCTTTTTTTATTTCAATCTTATTAGCAGAAGGATGGACCTTAAAGCCGTACTTCCTTTCATTTTCCTGCAGATTAGTCACCTTTTCAGTCAAAATCGGCTTAATAATTATTGTCCCTTTTATCGACATCTCCGAATTCCTAACTATTTAACAGTAAACGATTATTTAATTTTTCAAACCCTGTCTTCTCAATCAACAGTGTTTCACAATCTAATAAATCATAAGTTGAAGCCTTTTCCGCTTCAACAAGAAACACATTATAAAAATTTCTGCATGACAAATAAAGGTCTCTACAGATTTCCGAAGCAAGAATCGTTACCCGTTTATTTTCCAAACCCAGTTCCTTAAGCATATTACGGATATTCCTGGATTTTGCCTCATCGAAGTTAAGCTCCTCAATAACTTTAATTGCACCTTCATGATATCTATATGCAAGAGCACTTCTTCTCGCCAATAGTTTGACTTTCTTATTTATCTTCATACTGTAATTTCTAGGTTTTGGCCCAAAGGCTCTTCCACCACCTACCCAAATAGGACTTCTTATAGACCCTGCTCTTGCTGCTCCACGTCCCTTTTGCCGAAAAGGCTTTCTACCACCACCACGGACTTCTGCACGAGTCTTTGTAGAACTTATACTCTGGCGAGTATTTGTCATCTCAGTTTTTACCGCAAGATAGATAGCGTGGTCATGTGGTTTGATATCAAATGAAGGTTTTTCTATAACCATCTTATTGCTAGATTCTAATCCATCCTTTTTGAAAATGGTGAATTCTATACTCAACTTTCTTGCCTCCGAATAGTAACAATACCATTTCTTGGACCAGGAATGGCTCCTTTGATATACAGCAAATTATTTTTATGATCAATCTTAATAACCTGTAATCCTCTTGTTGTAATTCTTTTACCACCCATTCTTCCGGGCATTTTTACACCCCTAATTACCCTTGAGGGATATGCAGATGCACCAATCGAACCACCAGCTCTAAGACGATCGCTCTGACCGTGAGTTTTCGGACCACCTGCAAAATTATACCTCTTAACAACACCTTGAAAACCTTTTCCTATTGAAATACCAGTAACCTTAACAGAGTCGCCTTCCTTAAAAAGATCAACAGTTATTTTCTTACCAACTTTGCAATAATCAACCTTAAAATCTCTAAATTCTTCAAGATACCTGTAAGGCTTAACTTTGGCTGATTTAAAGTGCCCCATCTCCGGTTTGTTTGTAAGACGATCTGGTTTTCCTCCAAAACCCACCTGGACTGCTGAATAACCATCCTTTTTCGACGTTTTTACCTGAATTACCTGGCAGGGACCAGCCTCAATAATAGATACTGGTATTGCCTCACCACTTTCTCTAAATATCTGGCTCATTCCTATTTTTTTTCCAATAATACCTAACATAGAAATACTTTCATTATACCTTTATCTCAATATCTACTCCCGCAGGGAGGTCTAATTTCATAAGAGCATCAACAGTTTTGGATGTTGAATTTAAAATATCAACTAATCTTTTATGTATCTTAGTTTGAAATTGCTCTCTTGACTTCTTATCTACATGAGGTGATCTAAGAACAGTATAAATAGTTCTTTGAGTAGGCAAAGGAATTGGTCCGGAAACCATTGCGCCTGTAGATTTGGCTGTTGCTACAATCTTTTTTGTACTTTTATCCAAAAGATTATGATCGTATGCTTTTAGACTTATCCTAATTTTTTGTCCAGCCATGGTTAACTCCTTACTCCAATATTTCAGTTACAACACCAGCACCAACTGTTCTTCCACCTTCACGAATCGCAAAACGAAGCTCCTTCTCCATCGCTATCTCTGTTATCAACTCCACTTCGGCTGTTACATTATCTCCCGGCATTACCATATC